>JAUYEK010000171.1 GCA_030691435.1 Sulfuricella sp.
CTGTGTTAATCCGTGCTTATCTGTGGATAAAAGCTGTTTTTAGGATAATCCATTAGAGCCAAAACACCGCTGTAGGAGCGGCGCCCTCGCCGCGATTTGCGGCCGCATTCGCGCCGAGGGCGGCGCTCCTACAGGCACGAACATTCCAAAGGATAATCCGGGATAAAATTTCATTCCCATATGTAAATCGGTAGTATTTTCTGCTGCTTACCCCACAGCAAAACCGACCGGCTCCCGAGAGGAAATAATTTGAGCAGCGCCAAGATTCATGCAATCCTAGCCAATCTCCCCTTGTTCAAGCAAATGGAGCCGGAAGAAATCGACCGGATCGCGCAAAACACCCGGGAATTGCACGCCACGCGCGGGGAAATTGTGTTTCAGCGGGGCGACCCGTCGCACGGCTTTTACGTCGTGGTTCACGGCCAGCTGAAACTGGCGTTCTCGTCGCCGCAGGGAGTGGAAAAGGTGGTGCATCTGGTTGGCCCCGGCAAAACCTTCGGAGAAGCGGTGATGTTCATGGGCATGCCCTACCCGGTTTATGCCCAGGCGCTGACCGACTCCCTTCTGCTGCATATCTCCAAAATGGCCGTTTTCGATGGGATTGAACGCGACCCGATCTTCTGCCGCAAAATGCTGGCTGGGCTAAGCAGCAGGCTGCACAGCCTGATCGGCGATGTCGAAGCCTACAGCTTGCGCTCCTGCGCCCAGCGGGTGATCGGCTACCTGCTGCAACATGACTGCGACAATCAAGATGACTGCAAAGACCTGCACGTCAACCTGACCGCCAGCAAAACCGTGATCGCCTCGCGCCTCAACATCTCGCCGGAAACCTTTTCCCGCGTCCTGCACGACTTGTCCGCCGCCGGCCTGATCCTTGTCAAAGGCAAGGACGTGACCATCCTGGACATGAACAAACTCCGCGCCTACGGCCAGCAGTAAGGGCTCGTTAATGGATAAGTTGGGCACACGTTGCAGCGTATTCGGGATGGATGCAAGGCGCGAGGCGCGGCGAATGGTCGTTCCATTCGCAAGCCTTGCAACGCCGCAGACGCCCGAATACGCAGCAACCCTTCGGGCTGGGGCTGATTGGGGCGCATTCCGGTGTTGCAAGCCGCTTGTTGTGAATGACACAACAGCGCGTCTCGCGCCTAGGACTGCGCCCCAATCAGCCCCAGCGTATGTCCAACTTATCCATTAACGAGCCCTTAGTCAGCCATGAGTGCACAAACCCTTTACGACAAGTTATGGCAGTCCCATGTGGTGCATACCGAGTCGGACGGCACCACGCTGCTTTACATCGACCGCCACTTGCTGCACGAAGTGACCAGCCCGCAGGCCTTCGAGGGGCTGCGCCTGGCCGGGCGCAAGCCTTGGCGTTTGAGCGCCAACCTGGCGGTGGCCGACCATAATGTGCCCACTACCGGCCGTGCCCAAGGCATCGCCGACCCGATTTCGCGTCTTCAGGTGGAAACCCTGGACGACAATTGCGCCAGTTTCGGCATTACCGAATTCAAGATGGGCGACGTGCGCCAGGGCATCGTGCATGTCATCGGCCCGGAACAGGGCGCGACCCTGCCGGGGATGACGGTGGTGTGCGGCGATTCGCATACCAGTACGCACGGCGCATTCGGCGCGCTGGCCCACGGCATCGGCACCAGCGAGGTCGAGCATGTGCTCGCTACCCAATGTTTGCTGCAGAAGAAATCCAAAACCCTGCTGGTCAAGGTGGAAGGCGCTCTGGGCAAGGGCGCCACGGCCAAGGACATCGCCCTGGCGGTGATCGGCAAAATCGGCACTGCGGGCGGCACTGGCTACGCTATCGAGTTCGGTGGCTCGGCGATCCGCGCGCTGTCCATGGAAGGGCGCATGACCTTGTGCAACATGGCGATCGAGGCGGGTGCCCGCGCCGGCATGGTGGCGGTGGACGACACCACGATCAATTACATCAAGGGCCGCCCCTTCGCGCCCAAGGGCGAGCTGTGGGACAAGGCGGTGGCTTATTGGAAAACCTTGCATAGCGACGAGGGCGCGAATTTCGATGCGGTGGTCGAGCTCGACGCTACCGCCATCAAGCCCTGCGTGACTTGGGGCACGTCGCCGGAGATGGTGGTCACGGTGGACGACAAGGTGCCCGATCCGGCGCAGGAGTCCGACCCGGTCAAGCGTTCCGGCATGGAACGGGCGCTGGCCTACATGGGCTTGCAGGCGAATACGCCGATCACGCAGATTGCCGTGGACAAGGTGTTCATCGGTTCCTGCACCAATTCCCGGATCGAAGACTTGCGCGGTGCGGCGAAAATCGCGAAGGGCAAGCACAAGGCGGCGAATGTCATGCAGGTGCTGGTGGTGCCGGGCTCCGGTCTGGTCAAGCGGCAGGCTGAGGCGGAAGGTCTGGACAAGGTTTTTGTAGAGGCCGGCTTCGAATGGCGCGACCCCGGCTGTTCGATGTGCCTGGCGATGAACGACGACCGGCTGGAGCCGGGCGAGCGTTGCGCCTCCACCTCCAACCGCAACTTCGAGGGGCGGCAGGGGGCGGGCGGAAGAACCCATCTGGTCAGTCCGGAGATGGCGGCCGCCGCGGCAATCGCCGGGCATTTCGTGGATATTCGGGATTGGTTGTAATAACACGTTAAGGAGATCACCATGGCGAAGAAACTGATTGCATTGCTGTCCATCTGGATGATGTTTGCGCTGGCCGGATGCAATACCGTGCGCGGCGTCGGCCAGGATATCGAGAAGGGTGGCGAGGCCATCCAGAAGGCAGTCAAGTAAATGGACAAGTTCACCCGGCTTGAGGG
>JAUYEK010000174.1 GCA_030691435.1 Sulfuricella sp.
CCCACGCGGAACATTCCGCTGACTGCGTGGGCACAAAAACGTGCCCACCCTACTTTGCTGTTCAAAATTGCCGCTTGACGATGAAATCGGCGATCTGGCGCAGTCTTTCCGCCCGTGCGCCGAACACTTCAAGCGACTGTAATGCATCCCGGTGCAAATCGGCTGCGAAGGCACGCGCCGCATTCGCGCCAAGAATAGAAACGTAGGTCGGTTTGTTGGCCTCGGCATCCTTGCCGGCAGTCTTGCCCAGCGTGGCAGTGTTGGATTCGGCGTCGAGCACGTCGTCCACCACCTGGAAGGCCAGCCCGATACATTTCGCGTAGTGCAGCAAATGCTCCATATCGCCGTTTTCAAGCCCCTTGCCGCACAGCGCGCCGAGCTGCACCGAGGCCCGGATCAGCGCACCGGTCTTGTGGATGTGCATGAATTCCAGCTCCGGCAAGGACAGCGTCTTGCCGACGCTTTCGCCGTCAATCGCCTGACCGCCGGCCATGCCGCGCGAACCGGCAGCCCCCGCCAGAATCTTCAGCATTTCCAGCTGCACCGCGGGAGCGTCTGCCAAGGGGCGGTCCGCCAGCAGCTGGAACGCCAGGGTTTGCAGGCTATCGCCCACCAGCAGCGCAGTGGCCTCGTCATATTCGAGGTGACAGGTGGGCTTGCCGCGCCGCAAGCTGTCATCGTCCATGCACGGCAGGTCGTCGTGCACCAGGGAATAGGCGTGGATCAGTTCGACCGCAGCCGCCGCTGCATCGACGCACTGCGGATCGGCGCCCGCCACTTCACCGGCAGCGAAGGCCAGCAAGGGCCGGATGCGCTTGCCGCCGCCGAGCACGGCGTAACGCATCGCCTGGTGCAGGCGCTGCGGCGCAATCGAGGGCTGCGGCAGCACGTCGGACAGCACGCCTTCCATGCGCTGCTGCAGGGCAGCTGCCCATGCCTGAAAATCAATCAAGGTCAAAACCAGCGGCCTTCACGTTCGTCCCCAAATCAAAACAAGCGCCTTTCTCATTTGCCCCCTCTCCCGCTTGCGGGAGAGGGTTGGGGAGAGGGCTGCCCTGTGAGAGCGCGCCAGGAGAGAGAGCCGCGTCGCCAACGAAATTCTGCAAGCTGCCCGCTTCGAGGATACGCACCTGCTGCTGCGCATCCTGCAACGCCTGCTGGCAGAACTGGAGAAGCTCCGCACCGCGCTTGTAGGCCGACAGAAGCTGCTCCAGCGGCAACTGGCCCGCTTCCATGGTGGCGACGATATTTTCCAACTCGGCGAGTGCGCTCTCGAAGGTTTGAGATTTGGCCTGTTTGCTCATGGATTTGCCGCACTCAAAAAAGGATTAAAATACCGCAAAAAGCAGCCTCCAGTCAATCTCCACGCGGCTTGCAGAAAGCTGGGTTTAGGATAAAC
>JAUYEK010000180.1 GCA_030691435.1 Sulfuricella sp.
CATTCGCGCCGGTATCCATGCTCGATGCCGCGCCGCCGCCAAGGCCGATCAGCATGGCCGGGCCGCCGAGCTGGATGATCAGCGCACCCGGCGTGATCTGGTGCTTCTCGGCATGACGTGCGGAGATGTTGCCGACGCCGCCGGCCAGCATGATCGGCTTGTGGTAGCCGCGCATTTCCCCGGCCACCT
Organism: Sulfuricella sp.; assembly: GCA_030691435.1. Lineage (GTDB taxonomy): Bacteria > Pseudomonadota > Gammaproteobacteria > Burkholderiales > Sulfuricellaceae > Sulfuricella. The sequence goes on from JAUYEK010000180.1 coordinate 190, forward strand.
GTTCTTCGTAGGTACGGAAATAGCCGGCCAGGTTGGGACGGCCGAATTCGTTGTTGAAGGCCGCTCCGCCGATTGGTCCTTCGAGCATGATCTGGAGGGCAGAGGCGATGCGGCCAGGTTTGCCGTAAGTTCGGTGAGGGGTGAGGGGTGAGGAGTGAGGAGTTTCGTCGTTGCCGTAACTTTCCCATGGCTGGATAAAATCAGGGATATTCAGGTTGGATACCGAAAACCCGGAAAGTCCCGCCTTCGGCCTGGAGCCGCGGCCGGTTGCGCCCTCGTCGCGGATCTCCCCGCCCGAGCCGGTGGCCGCGCCGGGAAAGGGCGAGATCGCGGTGGGGTGGTTGTGGGTCTCTACCTTCATCAGGATCTGCGCGTCGTCCTCGTTGTAGCCGTATTTCGCGCCCACACCCGGATAGAAGCGTTTGACCTTGTAGCCCTCGATGATCGAGGAGTTGTCGGAATAGGCCACCACCGTGCCGCGCGGGCTTTTTTCGTGGGTGTTGCGGATCATGGCGAAGAGGGATTTGTCCTGCTTTTCGCCGTCGATCACCCAGTCGGCATTGAAAATCTTGTGGCGGCAATGCTCGGAGTTGGCCTGGGCGAACATCATCAGCTCGACATCGGTCGGGTTGCGGCCGATACGGCTGAAGTTCTCCACCAGGTATTCGATCTCGTCCGGCGACAGCGCCAGCCCCATTTCCCGGTTGGCCTGCTCCAGTGCGCCCTTGCCCTGCCCCAGGATGTCCACAGTGCTGAACGGCGCCGGCTCGAAATGGCGGAACAGCTTTTCCGCGGCGTCGAAATCGGCCAGCACCATTTCCGTCATGCGGTCGTGGATCAGCGGCAACAGCGCCTGCTTTTCCGGCTGCGTCAGCGCCGTGCCATCGGCCTTCTGCGCATAGAACGCCACCCCCCGCTCAAGGCGTTCGACCGCCTCCAGGGCGCAATGGCTGGCAATATCGGTGGCCTTCGATGACCACGGCGAAATCGTGCCCAGGCGCGGTACCACCAGGAACAGTTCCCCCTGCGGTTCTTCCGCCATGGAGGCCGGGCCGTAGGTGAGTATCTTCTCCAGCACCGCCTGCTCCTGCGCTTCCAGCGCGCGGCGGGTGGCGGCGAAATGCCAGTATTCGGCATGAACGTGTGATATGCCAGGCGCGGCGTCGCGCAGGCTGCGCATCAATTTTTCGAGGCGGAATGAGGAAAGAGCGTTGCCGCCGCGCAGTTTAAGCATGAAACTTCCTAGTCGGTTAAATTCCGGTTAACAACAAGTCGAGCGCGGCAATAATTTCCCCGCGCTGGCTCTGCAACGATATGATTTTCTCGCCCAGCACCCGGCGCGGCACACCGGCAATCTCCGGGGTAGACATGATGACGGAAACGCCCTCAATCTCAAATTGTGGCTTGAGGCTCTTAGCCGCCTTACCCATTTCCGTTGCCAGTACCACAGGCACCACAACCCGCGAGGACAG
>JAUYEK010000186.1 GCA_030691435.1 Sulfuricella sp.
GTTGCTCTATCCACTGAGCTACTGGGGCGAGGTCGCCATTTTACGCTAAAATTCATGGATGGATAAAATCGATTGCGGCAGCCGATTCATGCCGAACGAACACGGCGAGAAGCGCCGCCCTGAATTATGAATATCGCTTCTCGCCGTGTTCGTTCCCTCTCTCCTACCTCTCCCCCAGAGGGACGCCCTCTCCTCAATCCTCTCCCGCAAGCGGGAGAGGACGCAAACGTGAAAGGCGCTTGTTCTGACTTGAGTGATGAGGTGTCGCTTCGCGATGTTCATGATTAAGCGTAAAGGCTATGTCCGGTTGTGCGATATCCCGCCCGACCTGACCGCTCTTCTCAATCGCGGTGAAATGGAAACCGCGACCCTGACCGAGCAGACGGCGATGGATTTTGCCGTGTTGCTCGGCACGTTGGAGGGTTGGTCGGGAAATGCGGCAGGACTGGCTCGGGAGGCTGCGCATCAGGGTTTTTCCGGGCATGGCCTGGTAAAGCGCATGGAGCTGGCCGGGAGGATGGCGGGCAGGCACGGTGCTTTTGACGATATGGAGGCATTGCAGCAGCTCATCGCTCATCCATCCGATACGGTGCGGGGGTTTGCCTGTTTTGCCATTGCCTTGCATCCGGGGTTGGGTTTCGCCGATAAATTCATGGAGATGAGACCGCTTGCCGCGGATCGTCATTTCGGCGTGCGCGAATGGGCCTGGCTGGCGTTGCGTCCGGTTGTCGTGACCGCGCCGTTTGAGGCGATTGCCCGGTTGCATGGATGGGTATCCGAGCCGGACGCCAATTTGCGCCGATTTGCCGTTGAGATTACGCGGCCACGCGGGGTGTGGGCGAAACATATCGCCCCGCTGCAGGCAGAGCCCTGGCATGGCCTGCCATTGCTTGAGCCGTGCTGCCGTGACGAAAGTCGTTATGTACAGGATTCTGTTGCGAACTGGCTGAACGATGCCGCCAGGAGCCGACCGGAATGGGTCAGGGAAGTGTGCCGGGACTGGCTCCGGACCTACCCGGACAACAGCGCCTGCGGCTATATTGTGAAGCGGGCACAGAGAAATCTGAGCAGGGAAGAAGGGTAGCCCGATAAGGCAGGGTTAGAACAGGAGCTTTACTCCCTGTGATAAACCCGGATTATCCATTGGAATATTCGTGCCTGTAGGAGCGCCGCCCTCGGCGCGAATGCGGTCGCAAATCGCGGCCAACTCCCATCCCCATCCTTCCCCTTGTCTCGCCATGGTCGCCGCGAAGCGGCGGGAACCTGGCGGGGACACTCCTTGCGGGTGAAGGGGAAGGGACGATCGCCCTCTCTCCCTTTGGGAGAGAGTTGGAGAGAGGGTTGGCGGCGCTCCTGCAGCGGTGCTTTGGCTCTAATAGATAATCTGGGATAAAATGACCATTTTGTTCCGCCGGATTTTTACGAGGAGTCTGAATAATGGCCGCTTTTACTGCTGACGAAGCTGCGCAGCTCAAGCAGAGCCTGGAGAAGCGCCGCCAGCTACTGCTTGAAGAAATCCGTGACGAGCTGGCTCGTTCGGGTGAGCAGCATTATGCTGATCTGGCTGGGCGCGTTACCGATCTGGGAGATGAGTCGGTGGCGGACATGCTGGCCGACCTGGACGCTGCGATGGTCGACCGGCAAGTCATCGAGGTGCGTGCTATCGAGGCGACGCTCAAGCGTCTCGCATCAGGGGATTACGGTACCTGTGTTGACTGCGGAGCGGATATTCCGCTTGAGCGGCTACGGGCTTACCCGACCGCTACGCGCTGCATTTCATGCCAGTCCATTCATGAGCTCACCTATGCTCATGAAGGACGTCCCACCCTGTAAGGTCAGGTGACAGGTTGGAATTGATCAAATCGACTGCAGTGCGCCTGGCTGAAAAGGCCAAATCCGGAAAGTTATGGGTTTTCGTCGTGCTGCCGGTTCTGGTCGCCGTGCTTTTGACGGAATCCGTCATGGTGTTCACCGGCAACGGATCGGCCGATTATTTTTGGGTCAGCCTGATCACGGCTGTTGTCGCCACAATGGCCATGGTTCCCTTCCTCAATCATCTGGCCAGCGCTTTGCGGGAAACCGAAAAGGAGTTGTCGGAAAGATCCCTCCAGATAGTCAGTATTCTCGGCCATCATAAAGAGGCGGAACAGAACCTGGTCCAGATGGCCAACTTCGACGTGCTGACGGGACTGCCGAACCGCTCCCTGTTCCTCGACCGCCTTGGGCATGCGATCAGCCGGTCTGCCCGCAACCACCTGATGGTCGCGGTATTGCTGCTCGATATAGACAATTTCAAGGCGATTAACGATACCCTTGGGCACACCCATGGCGACCTGCTGCTACAGGATATCGCGGATCGCCTTCGCCGCTGCGTACTGGAGGATGACACCTTGGCGCGGATTGGCGGTGACGAATTTGCCATTGTTCTGGAAGGGGTGTCGGAGATTGAGGAAATCGCGATAATCGCACAGAAAATCGTGGATATTTTTTCCCTGCCCTTTGCGCCCTCCGGCCAGGAAATTTATGTCACGCCCAGCATGGGAATCACCATCTACCCCATGGACGGCCACGACAGCGATAGCCTGCTCAAGAATGCCGATGCCGCGATGTACAGCGCCAAGGAATACGGACGTAACCATTTCCGTTTTTACACCACGGACATGAATGCGCTCGCGATTGAGCGCTTTGCCATGGAAGGCGCGTTGCGGCGAGCCGTGGAGCGAGAAGAGTTTACCCTCCACTACCAGCCCCAGGTGGACATAAAAAGCGGGCGAGTGGTCGGCGTGGAAGCGCTGTTGCGCTGGAACCATCCCGAGCGGGGCCTGGTTCCGCCGAACGAGTTTATCCCGTTGCTGGAAGAGAATAACCTGATCATTCCCGTCGGCGAGTGGGTGCTGCGCACCGCCTGCGCCCAGTGCCGGGCCTGGTTGGATGCCGGACTGCCCCCCCTGCGGATGGCGGTGAATTTATCCGCTCGCCAGTTCCGCCAGGACAACCTGGTGGAAATGATCGACAGCATTTTGCGGGAAACGGGGATCAGCGCCAAGCTGCTGGAGCTTGAGCTGACTGAGGGTTTGTTGATGGAAAACACCAGCGAGACCAGCACGATACTGGGACAACTCAAGAGTCGCGGCGTGCTGGTGGCCATCGAAGTCTTCGGCACCGGCTATGCCTCGCTGAGCTAGCTGAAGCGCTTTCCGAACGACCGCCTCAAGATCGACCGCTCTTTCGTGCGGGACATCATTACCGATTCGAACGATGCGGCAATCGCCATGGCCGTCATCAGCCTGGGGCGCAGCCTGGGCCTGAGCGTGATCGCCGAAGGCGTGGAAACCGCGGATCAGCTTGAATTCCTGGGTGTGCAGAAATGCGACGAATACCAGGGGTATCATTTCAGCCGCCCGGTTCCGCCCGAAGAAATCGTTCGCCTGTTCAAGCCTGAAAAAACCGTGAGGGGTGAGGGGTGAGGGGAAAAGTCAAAGTCGGCGCTGCCGCTGGGTTCACTCCTTAAATTCCATTTCCACACCAAAGCTGAATTTGTAGGAGCGACCTCCCGGTCGCGACCCACCGAATATCGCGACCAGGAGGTCGCTCCTACGGGGGCTTAGTTTCACTATTGAATGAGCCATTGAATTATGTGGTGTCCGCTGCGGTGATGAAGAATTCTCCTTGTTCGATCTGCACAGTGTAAAATCCGCCTTTCGTTAAAATCTCCCCGCTATTCAATTATGCCCGTCATCACCCTGGAAAAACTTTCCCTCGCCTATGGCCACCATCCCTTGCTGGATCAGGCGGATTTGCAGCTCGACCTCGGCGAGCGGGTGGGCCTGATCGGTCGCAACGGCGGTGGCAAGTCCAGCTTGCTGAAAATCATCGCCGGCGTGGCTCACGCCGACGACGGCAAAGTATGGCGCGCGCCCGGGCTGAATCTGGCCTATGTACCCCAGGAGCCGCAGCTCGATCCCGATCACACCGTTTTCGAGGCGGTGGCGGAGGGACTGGTGGGTTTGAGCCAGCTGCTGATCGACTACCATGCCGTCTCCCATGCCTTGGGGGAAGAGGGCGCGGATACCGATGCGCTGCTGGAGCGCATGCAGGTGTTGCAGACCGAACTCGAGGCACGCGATGGCTGGCGCCAGCAGAGCCGTATCGACGCGGTGATGACCCGCCTGGCGCTGCCTGAAGATGCGCTGGTTTCATCGCTGTCCGGCGGCTGGAAGAAGCGCGTTGCGCTGGCCCGGGCGCTGGTCGCCGAGCCGGATGTGCTGGTGCTGGACGAGCCCACCAACCACCTCGACCTGGCCGCCATCGAGTGGCTGGAAGAGCTGCTCAAATCCTTTGCCGGCGGCGTGCTGTTCGTCACCCACGACCGGCGCTTTCTCGACAACGTCGCTACCCGCATCATCGAACTGGATCGCGGGCAGCTGGCGAGCTTTCCCGGCAATTTCTCCACCTTCCAGCGCAGAAAACAGGAGATGCTCGAAGCTGAAGAGGTTCTGAACGCAAAATTCGACAAGGTCCTGGCCCAGGAAGAGGTGTGGATACGCCAGGGCATCAAGGCCCGGCGTACCCGCAACGAAGGCCGGGTACGGCAGCTGGAGCAGCTGCGCCGCGAACATACCGCGCGCATCAATCAGACCGGAAAGGCCCGACTGGCGCTCGACGCAGGCGACCGCTCCGGCAAGCTGGTGGCGGAGCTGGAGCACGTCACCAAATCTTTCGGCGACAAGATCATCATCCGCGATTTCTCCACGCGCATCATGCGCGGCGACCGCATCGGCCTGATCGGGCCGAACGGTGCCGGGAAAACCACCCTGCTCAAGCTCATCCTGGGCGAGCTGCAGCCCGATTCCGGCACGGTGAAGAGCGGCACCAAGCTCGCCGTAGCCTATTTCGACCAGATGCGCGAGCAGCTCAACGAGGAAGCGACGCTGATCGACACCATCAGCCAGGGTAACGACTTCGTCGAAATCGGCGAGGTGAAGAAACACGTCATCAGCTATCTCGGCGATTTCCTCTTTCCGCCGCAACGGGCTCGCGCCAAGGTTTCTTCACTCAGCGGCGGCGAGCGCAACCGCCTGTTGCTGGCGCGCCTGTTCACCCGCCCCGCCAACGTGCTGGTGCTGGACGAACCGACCAACGATCTCGACATCGAAACCCTGGAGCTGCTCGAAGAGCTGCTGCTGGAATATTCCGGCACCCTGTTCCTGGTCAGCCACGACCGGACCTTCCTCGACAACGTGGTGACCTCGACCATCGCCTTCGAAGGCGATGGCCGGCTGGCCGAGTATGCCGGCGGCTACGAGGACTGGCTGCGCTACCGTCCCCGCCCGGAAACGGAAGCGGAGAAGAAGGCGGCGGTTGCCGCCAAACCGAAGCCACAGGAAAAGGCGGCGGCAAAAATCAAGCTGTCCTTCAAGGAAAACCGCGAACTGGAAACCTTGCCGGGACAGATCGAGGCACTGGAGCAGGAGCAGTCCATGCTCGGCGCAAAGCTGGCGGACGGCGAGCTCTATCGCGACTATCCCGAGGAGGCAAAGCGTCTGCAGGCGCGCACCGCCGAGATCGAGGAAGCGCTGCTGGCCGCTCTGGCGCGCTGGGAAGCGCTGGAAGCGAAACAGAAACAATAGACGACCGATGCGGCAACAGGTTTGCGAGCTTTGCATTGGCTTGAACCCAGATAATCCATTAGAGCCAAAACACCGCTGTGGGAGCGGCGCCAACCCTCTCTCCAACTCTCCCCCAAAGGGGGAGAGGGCGATCGTCCCTTCCCCTTCAAGGGGAAGGATGGGGATGGGAGTTGGCCGCGATTTGCGACCGCATTCGCGCCGAGGGCGGCGCTCCTACAGGCACGAACATTCCAATGGATAATCCGGGTTGAATTGATATTGCGCATTGTCAGCAGCGGGTAAATATTGTTACATAGCGAAGATCGTTTTATGCGTGTTCACTTGTGACCCAAATTTTTCTTTTCCTGTTTCTGCTGGTATGTCCCCTGGCTGCGTCGGCAGCTTATCCTTCCTTCCAGGCCCTGATTGACGCCACACCCACCGGCGGAACGCTGCGTCCGAAGCCGGGCGCGTATGCCGGGCCGGCGGAAATCACCCGGTCGATCATCATCGATGGCGGCGGCAAGGTCACAGTGGATGGCGGTGGCACCGGCTCGGTGCTGATCATCGTTGCCAACGGGGCGGTGGTGAGGGGGCTGCGGCTGACAAACTCGGGCGGCTCCCATGACCGGGTGGATACCGGCATCGCGCTGACCGGCAACGGCAACCGCATCGAGGACAACGTGATAGACGGCACGCTGTTCGGCATCAGCCTGAAGCAGTCCAACCGCAACATCCTGCGCCGCAACCACATCCGCTCCAAACCGGCGGAACTGGCGATGCGGGGCGAATCGATCCGCCTCTGGTACAGCATGGACAACCTGATCGAGGGCAACGACATCGACCAGGCGCGCGACCTCGTCCTGATGAATTCCCCCCGCAACCGGGTCGCCGGCAATGTTATCCGCAACAGCCGCTACGGCATCCACCTGATTTTTTCACCGGACAGCGCGATCGAGCGCAACGCCCTCTCCCACACCGCCACCGGCATCGTCGTGCTGAATTCGGATCGGGTGAAGATCCGGCGCAACCGGATTTTTCATTCGCTCGGCGTGAGCGGGGCGGGGCTGGCCTTCAAGAAGAGCGCGGAAGGTCTGGCGGAAGGCAACGAAATCGTCCACTGCGCCGTCGGCGTCCTCGCCGATTCGCCCATCGAACAGGCGGACAGAACCGTGCTGCGCGGCAACCGGATCGCCCACAACGCCACCGGCATCCAGTTTTCCGGCGAGCGGGGTGGCCATGTCCTCCACGGCAACAGCTTCGAGAACAATCTCATTCACGTTGCGATGATGTTCGGCAGCGGCGATGCGGGCAAAAACGACTGGCGCGGCAACTACTGGGACGATTACGAGGGCTTCGACCGCAATCACGACGGGATCGGCGACACCCCCCACGAGATGTATATCTTTGCCGACCGCATCTGGATGGAGATTCCCCAAGCGCGGTTTTTCCGCAATTCTCCGGTGCTGGAGTTGCTGGATTTTCTCGAACGGCTGGCGCCTTTTTCCCCGCCGGACATGATCCTGCGCGATCTGGCGCCGTTGTTCAACAAGCCCGTTTGGCGGCGCTCCTACAGGCACGAATATTCCAATGGATAATCCGGGTTGAATGGGTATCCATGCATTTTGCCGAAATTCCGATTCGCCAGTTTAAGCGGGTATTCTTGGATAGTTTGAGTGTGGCTGCTATATTTAGAAGCGATGCGCCTTATTCACTTTGATCAGCAAGGGGAACGAAAATGACCGATATTGCCAAGCTGTTGGGAAACGACGCGGAAAATCTGCTTGCTTACCAATGCAAGGGGATTCCCAAAGCAATGCTGCACCTGCCCGGGCCGGACTTTGTCGACCGCGTGGTGGCGCAGAAGGACGTCAGGCCCGGCGTGCTGCGCGCGCTGCAAACCCTGTTCGACCACGGGCGGCTGGGCGGCACCGGCTATCTTTCCGTCCTGCCGGTGGACCAGGGCATCGAGCATTCGGCCGGTGCATCCTTTGCGCCCAACCCGATCTACTTCGACCCGGAAAACATCGTCAGGCTGGCGCTCGAGGGCGGCTGCAACGCGGTGGCCTCGACCCTTGGCGTGCTGGGTTCGGTGGCCCGCCGGTATGCGCACAAGATCCCGTTCATCGTCAAAATCAACCACAACGAAATCCTGACCTACCCGGAAATCTACGACCAGACCCTGTTCGCCAGCGTCGATCAGGCGTTCGACATGGGCGCGGTGGCGGTGGGCGCGACGGTGTTCTACGGCTCCGAGCATTCGCGCCGCCAGATTCAGGAAATCT
>JAUYEK010000192.1 GCA_030691435.1 Sulfuricella sp.
ATCCGCGACACGCTGGATCACGCGATCGACGCTACATTCGACTGATCCTTGCACCCGTAGGAGCGGGCTTGCCCGCGATAGCAAGCGTTGCATCGCGGGCAAGCCCGCTCCTACGGGCGCGGTCGTTGAATGCAAATTGGAATGAGGACTGCGAACATGGCTGAATCAGACACCGAATACGAACACCCGCTGATGAAGGTCTACCGCGAGCAGCTCAATTGCGGCTTCGCGCAGGTGAGCGATGTCTTCGATGACTGCATGGCGGAAGCCCTGTCCATTTTGTCGAAGGATGGCATCGCCGCCTATCTGGAGGCAGCAGGCTTTCTGTGCAGGATGGGACGCGGCGTCGAGCCGGTGCTGATTTTCCTCGAGGAATGGCCCTCGGTCGCCAAAAGTCTGGGCGAATCATCCCTGCCAGCCGTCATGGAATTCATTCGCAAGATGTACAAGTCTCCCAACGGCAAGGCGATCGTGCCATTCCTGCAGACGCTGGCGGCCACTGCACGACGGCTGCATTCGCAGGAGCAGATGCAGGACTACATGGATCTGGCGCTGGAGTTCATGAATCGTACCACCGGGTCGATACACGGCATCCACACCACCTTTCCCAGCCCCGGCCTGCCCAAGTTCTTCGCCCAGACGCCCTACCTGCTCAGCCAGATTCCGGTGCAGGGGCTGAAAAACTGGGTAGAGTACGGCATCCGCAATTACGCTGACCACCCGGAACGCCAGATCGACTATTTCAGCCTGCAATCGGCGGACAGCAAGGCCGTCATGCAGCGCGAGCGCCACGGCACCCTGCTGGTAGACAACGAACGCAAGCTGGATCTTTATCTGCGCGGGCTGTGGGAGCACCACGACTATCTGGTGCCTTACTCCCTGGGCTTCGACGAACTGCGCAAACCCATTCCCTACTACGACCAGCTGGGCATCCGCCTGCCGGATGTGTATGACGACTTCAACGGCATTGCCGGGATTGACCGCTACCGCGCGACACTGGCTCATGTCATGGGCCACAAGCGCTGGACCACGGCGATTTTTGCCGACAATTTCAGTCCCTTCCAGCGCATGGCAGTCGAGTTTTTCGAGGACGCTCGCGTCGAGCACCTCGCCATACAGCAATACCCCGGCCTGCGCCGCCTGTTCCAGGCACTTCACCCCAAGCCGCAGGAAGATGCCTGCGACCCGGAAACCACCTCCTGCCTGCGTCATCGTCTGGCCATGCTGTCACGCGCCTTGCTTGACCCGGAACACGGTTATCAGGACGCCCATCTCAACGACTTCGTCGGTCGCTTCCATGAAATCATGGCCAAGGGAGAGTCCAGCACCGGGGAAATCGCCGATCTCGCCATCAGCTACGTCGCCAGGACGCGCCGCCAGAGCGACCAGTTCGCCAAGATGCATTTCGCCGATACCGAGGTGGACTACCGCGACGACAACCGCCACATGTGGCGGTTCCACGAGCAGAGCGACG
>JAUYEK010000215.1 GCA_030691435.1 Sulfuricella sp.
CGTTTCCCTCTCTCCTAACTCTCTCCCGGAGGGAGAGAGGGACGAGGTCTCGCTTCGCGAGTTTCACGTTAAGCAGAAGTGGCCCTGTTTTATTAGCCAAGTTTGCGCCCCTGCATTGCCTGTTTGAGCCATGCTGAAAAGTTGTGCTCTCCTTTACCAGACGGCACCTCGGCTGCAAATGCGCCCCCTTCCGGTTTAGCCAGAGTATGCAGGGCATTCACCTGCCCCGGTGCAACCCCCAGCACCAGCCAGGTTTCTCCGATTTCCACCAGCACCAGTCTCTCCTTGGGACCCAGTGCAACGCCGCCGATGACCTTGACTGCTCCGCCCGCACCAATCTGTCCTGGGGAAAAACGTCTGAGCAGCCAGGCTGAGCCGGCTACCGCCGCCAGCACCAGGCCCAGACCTAGCAGAACCTGCAACATACCGCCCAGGGAAACCGGGGAAACAACAGGTGCAGGAACGACGGGCTGAGCCGCCAGGACAGTGAAAGGCAGAAAAAACACAGGAAGCCCAACGGAGAATCGCGCCACCGCCTCTTTTATCGGACTCATTTATGCAGTCTGCGTATGCGTTCGGAGGGGGAAATAATATCGGTCAGGCGTATCCCGAATTTGTCGTTTACCACCACCACCTCACCCTGGGCAATCAGGCAGCCATTGACCAGCACGTCCATCGGTTCGCCCGCCAGGCCATCCAACTCCACCACCGATCCCTGGGCCAGTTGCAGCAGGCTGCGAATTGCCAGCTTGGTACGCCCCAGTTCGACCGTGAGGTTGACCGGGATGTCCAGGATCATGTCGATGTTGTTGGGCGCTCCGGCTGGAATGCCGGATGGGGAAAGCTGATCGAACTGGGCCTTCGCCGCAGGTGGGCTGCTTTCAGCGAACATCGCTGCGGCATCCTGCGTCACAGTGGAGGCCTGCTCGGCTAGTGCCGCACCCCAATCGTCTTCAGCCGGAGTGCCGGCAGCTGTATCCGTTGTCGCCTGCTCGGCCATCGCAGCCGCCCAATCGTCCGTACCGGCTGAATCTTCAGCGTTTTCGTCAGCCATGTTGTTGGCCTCCGTGGCCGGATTCGTCATCCGCGCCGGCAATGATTTTGTTCACCTTGAGCGCGTACTGACCATTGAGAACGCCATAATTGCATTCCAGCACAGGCACGCCATCCACTTCAGCGACAATCGCTTCGGGAATATCCAGGGAAATCACATCCCCCACTTTCATGTTCAGAATTTGTCCAAGATTAACCGGGGCCTCGCCCAGGTTCGCGACCAGATCCACCTCTGCTGACTGCACCTGTTTCGTCATCAGTTTTGCCCAGCGATCATCCACTTCCATGCGCTCGCCCTGCATGCTGCTATACAGAATATCGCGAATCGGCTCGATCATAGCATAGGGCATGCAGATGTGAAAATCGCCGCCACCCGATCCCAGCTCGATGTTGAAGGTAGTTACCACCACGACTTCGCTGGGCGTGGCGATGTTGGCAAACTGCGTGTTCATTTCGGAACGGATATATTCGAAGTCGACCTGATAAACCGATTCCCAGGCTTTCTTGTATTCGGAAAAAACCACTTCCAGCATACGCTGAATGATGCGCTGCTCTGTCGGCGTGAAGTCACGGCCTTCTACGCGCATATGGAAGCGTCCGTCACCGCCGAACAGGTTGTCCACTACCAGAAACACCAGATTCGGATCAAAAATGAACAGCGACGTGCCGCGTAGCGGCTTGATGTGCACCATGTTCAGGTTGGTCGGCACGACCAGGTTACGAACAAATTCACTGTATTTGAGAACCCGCACCGGGCTAACGGAAATTTCAGCGGAGCGGCGCATGAAATTGAACAGTGCGATTCGGAACAATCGGGCAAAACGCTCGTTGATAATCTCCAGGGTAGGCATGCGCCCCCGGACGATTCGCTCCTGCTTGGCCAGATTATAAGGACGAGCCCCTTCCTCGCCCCCTTCGGCGACAGTCTCCTCCACCTCACCGGTTACACCTTTGAGTAAGGCATCAACTTCATCTTGAGACAGTATGTCTTCTGACACGTGGGCCCTTTAGGTATTACGGTTGATTACACCCTCTTACTGAATGACAAAGGATGTGAAAAACACACCCGCCACGCCCTCGCCAGCAGCGTTGGCATTGAGTGGTTTGTTTACCTGCTCCTGAATTTCAGCACTCAATTTCTGCTTGCCTTCCAGGCCGGCGACCTGCTCGGCACTCTTGCTCGAAAGCAGCAACAGTACACCGTTGCGAATTTCCGGCATGTGCAGCTTGACCAGATCAACCACAGCAGGGTCAGTCACTTTCAAATCAATCCCGACCTGGAGATAGCGTTCGCCGCCCCCATCTGCCTGCAAATTAACGGTAAAGGTCTCCAGCGTCACAAAAACCGGCGGCTTCGGTTTTCCTTCCTTGTGCTCGGCTGGCATTGCGTCCGACTGGGTGAAGTACCATGCCGCACCACCGCCCGCACCGCCCAACGCCAACAGGATACCGAGAACCAGAAACAGCTTCCCCTTCTTCTTTTTGGGTGGCTCATCCGCCACGGCTTCTTCTTTCGCCTTGTCCCTTGCCATGCCTAGTCCCCTTGCCACTGCCACTTCAGTCGTCCACTCCGGTTAATTCCAAAACAGACGGCTAAACAATATTAAAAACAACCAGTTTCAGATGATATTTTATGTTCTTTATAATATCAACTGATATTTAATGCAAGAACTACTGCAAGCCAAAACCATTTTCTGCCCACTATCTTCTCGCCAGAAAAAAGAAAAAAGCAGCTATCCCATTGAGATAGCTGCTTTTTTTGAACGAATACCGCGTATCGATTTCAAGCAAAAATATCAACCATGCCATCGCGTACCAATCCCGCAGGCCGCCCCGGCACGGCTATCCGGGCCATAACACTCTCTGCTCCCAGCCCGCCGCGACTTCCCTCTTTACCATTTCTCTGATCAGACGCTTGCTGCTGGCTGAAGGATTCCGAGCCCACCGTCACATTGCCTAGCATGATACCGTTGTCCGCGAGCATTTCACGCAACCGTGGCAATGCCGTCTCGATCGCCTCACGTACAGCGGAATG
>JAUYEK010000226.1 GCA_030691435.1 Sulfuricella sp.
AACCCTGCTCGACACGGTCGACAACCTGGCGGCGATGCAGGCCGACATGTTCGTCGTGCGCCACGGCCAGTCCGGCGCGGCGCACCTGATCGCGGGCCACGTCGAGCCGCATATCCACGTCGTCAATGCCGGCGACGGGCGCCACGCCCACCCCACCCAGGGGCTGCTGGACATGTTCACCATCCGCCATTACAAGAAGGATCTGACCAGCCTGCGCGTGGCCATCGTCGGCGACATGCTGCACTCGCGCGTGGCGCGTTCGCAGATCCATGCGCTGACCACGCTGGGCGTGCCGGAAGTGCGCGTGATCGCGCCCAAGACCCTGATCCCGGCCTGTGCCGAACGCATGGGGGTGCAGATTTACCACGACATGGCCAAGGGGCTGAAGGATGTCGACGTGGTCATCATGCTGCGCCTGCAGAACGAGCGCATGCGCGGCGCGCTGCTGCCCTCGGCGCAGGAGTATTTCAAGTACTACGGCCTCACCGCCGAGAAGCTGGCGCTGGCGCGGCCCGATGCGATCGTCATGCATCCCGGCCCGATGAACCGCGGCGTCGAAATCGAATCCTCCGTCGCCGACGGCGTGCAGTCGGTGATCCTGTCGCAGGTGACGTTCGGCATCGCGGTGCGGATGGCGGTGATGAGCATACTGATGGGCGGGAACTGACATGAAAATCCACATCAAGAACGGCCGATTGATCGACCCGAAAAACAATATCGATGCACCACAGGACGTGTTCATCGTCGCCGGCAAAGTGGTCGCCGTCGGCACCATGCCCGATGGCTTCCATGCCAACCGCACGATCGACGCAACCGGGCTAGTGGTCTGTCCCGGCCTGGTCGACCTGTCCGCCCGATTGCGCGAGCCGGGTTACGAATACAAGGCCACGCTCGAATCCGAGATGCTGGCGGCAGTGGCGGGCGGCGTCACCAGCCTGGTCTGCCCGCCCGACACCGACCCGCCGCTGGACGAGCCCGGCCTGGTAGAAATGCTCAAGCACCGCGCCAAGAGCCTGAACCAGGCGCAGGTCTACCCGCTCGGCGCGCTCACTCAGAAGCTGGCCGGCGAGCGCCTGACCGAAATGGCCGAGCTGCACGCCGCCGGCTGCATCGCCTTCTCCCACGCCGACGTGCCGCTCACCGACACCAACGTGCTGCTGCACGCCATGCAGTATGCGGCCACCTTCGGTTTCACCGTCTGGCTGCGTCCGCAGGACGCCTTCATCGCCCGTGACGGCGTCGCCCACGACGGCGAAGTCGCCACCCGCCTCGGCCTGGCGGCGATTCCTTCCTGCGCCGAAACCATCGCCCTGGCCGGCATCCTTACCCTGGCCCGCGAAACCGGCGCGCGCATCCACATCTGCCGCCTCTCCAGCCGCGAAGGCGTGGCACTGATCCGCGCGGCGAAAGCAGAAGGCCTGCCAGTGACCTGCGACGTCGCCATCCACCACGCCCACCTGAGCGAAATGGACATCGGTTTCTTCGATTCCAACTGCCACCTGGTGCCGCCGCTCAGAAGCCAGCGCGACCGCGACGCCCTGCGCGAGGCGCTCGCCGACGGCACGGTTGATGCCCTGTGCTCCGACCATGCCCCGGTGGACGACGACGCCAAGCTGCTGCCATTCGCCGAAGCCGAGCCCGGCGCCACCGGCCTGGAGCTGCTGCTGCCGCTGACACTGAAATGGGCGAAGGAGATGGGGGTGTCTTTGTCCGCCGCGCTCGCCAAAGTTAGCGCCGAACCTGCGCGGATACTGGTTTTGAACAATGGTCACTTGGGGGCGGGGCAGCATGCCGATGTGTGCATCTTCGACCCGGAGCAGTACTGGAAGGTGGAGCCGGCCTCGCTCAAGAGCCAGGGGAGGAATACGCCGTTTTTGGGGTTGGAGTTACAGGGGAAGGTTAGATATACGTTGGTGGAGGGACATGTGGTTTATGAAGGTTTGGCCTAACGCCCAAGTTAGGAGCGCTTTTCTGAATCATGTTTGAGCAGATCAATGAACGCTTTCCATTTTTTATCGTGCTCCTCCTTGGGGGCGCCATGAACATCTGCGAGAGCCTTTTCATATTTAAAGATCACGTCCAATTCGCTGGCGGTCAGGCGAAGCTGTTTGGCGAGGTGCATGATCTTTGAGCGAACTAGCGCATCACCGTATTTTTCCGATTCCTCATCGCCAAAGATTCCAGT
>JAUYEK010000230.1 GCA_030691435.1 Sulfuricella sp.
TCCTACAGGGGTGTCACGCAATCACGGAACGCGTGGGATAATCCGGGTTAAAGGTTTTTCCAGGCTTTAAGGATGAATATTAAATGATCTCACCGGATAGCGTTCACGCCCGATCGGTCACGGTTATCGGCGGCGGCCCCGCCGGGCTGATGGCGGCGGAAATATTGATCCAGAACGGCGTGCGGGTCGATCTCTACGACGCCATGCCTTCCGTGGGGCGCAAGTTTCTGCTGGCCGGCAAGGGCGGCTTGAACCTCACCCACTCTGAAACGTCCGAGCTATTTCTGTCACGCTACGGCGCGCGCCGAGCACAGATCGAACCCTGGCTTGAAGCATTCGGGCCTGAAGCCTTGCGACTATGGGTGCATGGGCTCGGCGTCGATACCTTTGTAGGCACCTCCGGGCGCGTGTTTCCTACCGAGATGAAGGCGGCACCGCTGTTGCGCGCCTGGCTGCACCGCTTGCGCGCAGCCGGGGTGCGCTTCCACATGCGGCATGGCTGGCAGGGCTGGAACGAGGAAGGGGCGCTGCGCTTTGCGACGCCTGAGGGAGAGCGGTCGGTGCACGGCGACGCGGTGGTGCTGGCGCTGGGCGGCGGCAGCTGGGCGCGCCTCGGCTCGAATGGCGCGTGGGTGCCGCTGCTCGCGCAGCGCGGGGTTCCCGTCGCGGCGCTGCGGCCCGCCAACTGCGGGTTCGATGTCGGCTGGAGCGAGCACTTTCAAACCCGCTTCGCCGGCCATCCCGTGAAGTCGGTGGTCGCGACTTTCACGGATAAAGAAGGCGTCACGGTTCGCAAGCAGGGCGAATTCATGGTCACCTCGACCGGTGTCGAGGGCAGCCTGATCTATGCGTTGTCCGCACGCTTGCGCGACGAGATCGAGGTCGCCGGCGCCGCGGTCATTGACCTCGATCTGGTTCCCGGCAGGGAATTGTCTTATGTGATTGCAGAGCTGGCGCGGCCGAGAGGTTCGCGGTCGATGGCCAGTCACCTGCAAAGCCGGCTGGGGATCAAGGGAGTGAAGGCCGGCCTGCTGCGCGAGTGCGTGCCGGCACAGGACTATGCGGACCCGGCCCGCCTGGGGGCGGCGATCAAGGCGCTGCCGGTGCGGCTCGTCGCGCCGCGCCCTCTCGATGAGGCGATCAGCAGCGCGGGCGGCGTTACGTTCGAGGCGCTCGACGAGCGCTTGATGACCCGCTCCTTGCCGGGCGTGTTCTGTGCGGGCGAGATGCTGGACTGGGAGGCGCCGACGGGCGGCTATCTGCTTACCGGCTGTTTCGCCAGTGGCCGTGCCGCAGGCTTGGGGGTGTTGGATTGGCTGGCAGCCGGTTGACTTGGTAGGGTGGGCACAAAAACGTGCCCACCCTACATGTTCAGGGTAAAGCGAATTTCAGTAGGATTCGGGCAACAACGGGCTGAGCCACGGCAGCAGCTGCGCCAGCAGCACCAGTGCCAGGAGTGCGGCGATCACCATCATCCAGCGCCGTTCACGCGCGTCCCGCACTCGCAATTCTTCGCGTAGTTGCTGAACTTCACTATCCCCTTCGCGGCTCAAGGCGCGGTGCACCAGACGCGGCAGTTGCGGCAGCAGGGTTCCCCAGTGCGGCGCCTCGGTCTTGATGGTCCTGATCAGGCCGCGCCAGCCCAGCTGCTCGTTCATCCAGCGTTCCAGGAAAGGCTTGGCGGTTTGCCACAGGTCGAGGTCGGGGTCGAGCTGGCGCCCCAGGCCTTCGATGTTGAGCAGGGTTTTTTGCAGCATCACCAGTTGCGGCTGGATCACCACGCCGAAGCGGCGCGAGGTCTGGAACAGGCGCAGCAGGAAGCGACCGAAGGAAATCTCCTTGAGCGGGCGGTCGAAGATCGGCTCGCACACCGCGCGGATCGCCGCCTCGAATTCGTCCACGCGGGTCTGCGGCGGCGCCCAGCCGGCCTCGATGTGGGCCTGGGCGACGCGCTTGTAGTCGCGCTTGAAGAAGGCGAGGAAGTTCTGCGCCAGATAGTTCTTGTCGCTGTCGGTGAGGGTGCTCATGATGCCGAAGTCGAGTGCGATGTAGCGCCCGTCCGGGCTGACCAGGATGTTGCCGGGGTGCATGTCGGCATGGAAGAAGCCGTCGCGAAATACCTGGGTGAAGAAAATCGTCACCCCCTCCCTGGCCAGCTTGGGGATATCCATGCCCTGTGCGCGCAAAGCATCGACCTGGCTGATTGGCGTACCGGCCATGCGTTCCATCACCATCACGCCCTTGTGGCACCAGTCCCAATAGATTTCCGGCACCAGCAGCAGCTCGGAATCCTGGAAATTACGCCGTAGCTGGCTGCCGTTGGCGGCCTCGCGCATCAGGTCGAGTTCGTCCTCGAGGTGCTTCTCGAATTCCGCCACCACCTCGCATGGACGCAGGCGCTTGCCGTCCTCCCACAGGGATTCGACCAGGCCGGCACCGGCATAGAGCAGCGCGACGTCGTGGGCGATGACGTGGGCGATGGCTGGGCGCAGGATTTTTACTGCCGCCTCGCGGCCATCCTGCAGCCGGGCGAAGTGGACCTGGGCGACGGATGCGGAAGCCACCGGCACCGGGTCGAATTCGGCGAACACCTCACTGGCGGGCCTGCCGTAAGCTTTTTCTATCGCCGCCAGGGCGATTTCTGGCGCGAACGGCGGCACCCGATCCTGCAGCTTGGCGAGCTCGTCGGCGATGTCGGCAGGAATCAGGTCGCGCCGGGTAGAGAGCACCTGGCCGAACTTGACGAAGATCGGCCCGAGCGCTTCGAGCGCCTGGCGCAGCCTTACCGCGCGCGGCTCATCGAGCGGGCGCCAGAACAGCGCGACCACGACCAGTGGCCGCAGCCAGCGGAAGCGCTCGTGACCGAGGATGAATTCTTCCAGGCCGAAGCGCAGGGTGACATAAACAATTTTGGCGAGGCGCAGGAGTTTCATTGCGGGTCTGAGAGTTGATTTATTTTTTGCTTCAGCCGCTCCACCCGGTCATGCACTTCACCCACTTCCTTGAAGAAGGCATGCACTTGCCCGGGCTGAGCCAACACCGGGCCGTCTTCCTGCCAGTGCTCGACCCAGGATCGGGCGATGGTTTCGGCGGCGTTCCTGTGCCATTCGAGGACATCGGTTGCGACGGAAACCAGCCGATGCGCCGCGATGTCGCCGAGCACCCGGCTCAGGTCTTCTTCCGCGTCCCAGCGCATTTCCCCCAGGGTTTCCGCGAGCTCTTTTGCCAGAACGGCATCTTCCCCACCGGCTATGAAGCGTGCATCCGGGGAGGTCAGCCAAGCCAGGGGGTTGGGAACCAGCATGGCGTCTACCCGTGTACCCGGCACGACGGGCGCGAAGCGGCCATCCTCCCGGATGGAAAGAACGGCAGAGGTCAGCGGAAGCCGCAGTTGCAGGGTTTTACCGGCATGTGGGCGCAGGCGCGCCGTGGCCCAGGAGTGCTGCCCGAGGAGGTGATTGAGAAGCCCGGCCAGCGCAGCTTCGGGCAAGGCCGAAATTGCGCTGCCGGGCTGTGTGCTCGGCGTTTCTGGAGTCAATTATTC
>JAUYEK010000236.1 GCA_030691435.1 Sulfuricella sp.
AACGATGTCCGCCTTGACCTGTACACCCGTGTTTCTTCCTTCGGTATCCATCGGCATACCGGGCGCCGCGATCGTTTGGGTTCCACTCTTGTACCAGAATGCCTTGTCCTCGAGGAAATTCATCTTGTGCCGCGTATGTTCATTATAGGCGCGCGCTTGCAGGGTGCCCCAGTCGTATTGGCCGGTATAGCGCAGATTAACCTGGGTGCTGTCATTGCCGGTCATATCCATGCGCTGGTTCGGGAAACCCTGGTAGGGAATGTCCTGCACGCCCAGCTTCAGTTCGACCAGGTGGTTCTCATTGCGCAGCGCAAACCCGAGGGATTGATTCGTCGATTTATACATGGACGTCCCGACCTCGTCCCCGGGCAACCATTTTGTCGAGGTGAATTGGGACTTGCCGTCCGCTATAAAAGCCGGCCCGGCCGGCTTGAAGTCCCCACCGGCCTTGTAGTTGCCAGATTCTACGGTTGAACCGCTATACGTCATGCTCAACTTTTCGCTGGCGATGGTTGCAGAAATATTGCCGCCTGTGGCACTACCATTGCTGCGATAGAAGGCGCCAGCCTGGCCCTTGGTCAAGGTTCCCTGTCCGGCTGCGGCAAATTCCGGTGCCGCAGAATTTACCAGAATGGCGCCGCCAATACTGTCGCCGCCCACGCTCACCGGGGCAATGCCGCCAAACACCTGGATGCTGCCCACGTTGGACGGGTCGATGTAGGAAAGCGGCGGGTTCATGTGGTTGCCGCAGGCGGAAATCAGGTCCATGCCATCGACCTTGATGCGCAGACGGTCATCGGCCAGACCTTGAATCACCGGCAGGCTGGAAACGCCACCGGCACCATAAAGGCTGACACCAGGCACATCCCTGAGGAGGCTGGCGGTATCGCTGGTGGAATACCGCATCGGGGCGAGACTTGCCTCACCTAAACTGGAAGCGCCGAAAGCTGGTTGGGTGTCGATTTTCGAGGCGCTGACCACGACTTCTTCCAGTTTCGTCGGCTTCACATCATCGGCGGCCAGCGCAAAGTGGTACGGCATGATGGCCGCCAGCGAGGCGGCCAGAATACTAGGTTTGAACGTCATTCTTATGATTCCCTTCCAATTGAATTAAACAAGCAAATAGTTACTTGCTAACGCAATCGCCGTGCCAGAGAAAAATCTTTACAAATCAGTGGAAGCAGACGGCACGCCCTGTGCGGATTGGCGCAAGGCGTGGCATTTGGCACAGATTTAAGGAGGCTCGGCAGCAGCGCGTAGGGCGTCAATAAGCGAAGCGGATCAAAACAAGCGCCTTTCTCGTTTGCCCCCTCGCCCGCTTGCGGGAGAGGGTTGGGGAGAGGGTATTGCGCCGTATGCTACTCGACATGGTGCAATGCGCTTCGCTTATTGCACCCTACATGTACTACTTGTGGTTTTCTTCTGGAGGCGGCACCTTGCCGCTGGGAGTGGTAACGAAAGCCAGCTTGGTGATGCCGACCCGCTGCAGCATCGCCAACACCTGGGCAACGCGGCCATAACGCACGCTTTCGTCGGCGTGAATCTGGACGTTGGGGTCGGCATCCTGGGAGGCGATCTTTTTCAGCTCGGCTTCCAGCGCCTCGAAGTGGATCAGGCGCTGGTCGACGAACACGCCGCCCTGGGCGTCGATCGCCATCTGGATGATTTTAGTCTGCTTCATCGGCGACACCGCCGCGGTCTTGGGCAGGTTGACCTTGACCGTCTGCATCAGCAGCGGCGCGGTGACGATGAACACGATCAGCAGCACCAGCATCACGTCCACCAGGGGCGTGACGTTGATCTCGCTCATCGCGGTCTGTTCGGAACGGGTATTCAAAGCCATATTGTTCCCTTGTTATTCCAAATTCAAGACTTAACCACAGAGACACAGAGGCACAGAGAAAACCTGAAATCTTTGCGTTAAAAAATCTTTTGAATTTCTCTGTGCCTCTGTAGTCTCTGTGGTAAAAGATTTTTTCTAGCTCACTCCACCTTGAACCCCGACTTCATCGCCAGATGCAGGAAATCGGTGGCGAAATCCTCCATCTCCGCCACGTACAACCGGGTGCGGCGCAGGCCGTAGTTGTAGGCCAGCACGGCGGGAATCGCGGTGGCAATGCCGATGGCGGTGGCGATCAGCGCTTCGCCGATCGGCCCGGCCACCACGTCCAGCCCGGCGGAACCGCTTTTGCTGATGTCCTGCAAGGCGTGCATGATCCCCCACACCGTGCCGAACAGGCCGACGAAAGGCGCGGTGGAGCCGATGCTGGCCAGCACCATCAAGCCGCTGTCCAAGCGGTTCTGCTCCTTCTGCACCTGCTGGCGCAGGCAGCGCTCCAGGATGTCCTGCTGGTCGCCGCTGTGCTGCAGGCTCTGCTCGCCACCCTTGTGCATGTCGCGCAGCGCGGTGAAGCCGCAATGGGCCAGGCGCGCCAGCGGCCCGGCGGCATTGGTCGACGCTTGCTCTGCCTCGCGCAGCCCTCTCGCGTTCCAGAATGCCTCGCTGAACTGTCGGTTCTCCTTCGACAGCTTCCATTGCATCCAGCCCTTGGCGACGATCAGCGTCCAGGTCGCTACCGAGAAGATGGCCAGAACCCACAGCGTGATGACTCCGATATCCGATGAAGAAAAATGCGGCATGAAAGGCTTCCTATTAGTTAATTCAAAAAAAGCGGCCAGCCACAGAGAACACAGAGTTCACAGAGA
>JAUYEK010000111.1 GCA_030691435.1 Sulfuricella sp.
GGCCGCTCCTACAAAATCATTTCTTTAACGAAAAATGGAATTATTCCGCGTCGGTTTCCTCTGCCGCCGTTTTTTCCACCAGCAGTGAGTAAAGACGGCGGCTGTCGGCGCGCAGCACGTTGAACTTCAGGCCGTCGAAAACAACGTGCTCGCCGCGCTTGGGCATATGGCCGAACTTGCTGACCACCAGCCCGCCTACGGTATCGTAGTCCTCGTCGCTGAATTCCGTCCCCATGACCTCGTTGAAGTCCGCGATCTCTGCCTGCGCCTTGACGCGGAAGCGTCCGTCTGGCACGCGGATGATGTTGTCTTCCTGTTCGTCGTAGTCGTATTCGTCCTCGATCTCGCCGACGATCTGCTCCAGCACGTCCTCGATGGTGACGATGCCGGCCACGCCGCCGTATTCGTCCACCACGATGGCGATGTGGTTGCGGTTGCTGCGGAATTCTTTGAGCAGCACATTTAGCCGCTTCGATTCGGGGATGAACACCGCCGGGCGCAGCATGTCGCGGACGTTGAATTCCTGGCCGGCATAGTAGCGCAGCAGGTCTTTCGCCAGCAGAATGCCGATCACGTCGTCCTTGTCCTTGTCGATCACCGGGAAGCGCGAGTGAGCGGTTTCGATGACAAAGGGGATGAATTTTTCCGGTGAATCGGCGATGTCTACCACGTCCATCTGGGCGCGCGGGATCATGACGTCGCGCACCTGCATCTCGGAAACCTGGAGCACCCCTTCGATCATGGCCAGCGCATCCGCATCCAGCAGGTTGCGCTCGAAGGCGGAATGCAGCAGTTCGACCAGTTGTTCGCGGTCTTCCGGCTCCCGCAGCAGGAGCGTACTTAATCGTTCAAACCAGTTCGGTTTCGCAGGTTCATCGTTCATTGCAAATCTGTTCCTCTATACTGGTGTAGGTGCGAATTCATTCGCACAATAGGCCGAATCAATTCGGCCCTACAAATTATTAATAAGGGTCAGCATAGCCCAGCTTTGTGACAATCTGGATTTCCAGGGCTTCCATCTGCCGCGCCTCTTCGTCGCTTTCATGGTCGTAGCCCTGCAGGTGCAGCACACCGTGGACGGTCAAGTGCGCATAGTGCGCTTCGACGGGCTTCTCCTGCTGCAAAGCCTCGCGGGCAACCACCGGGGCGCACAACACGATATCGCCGGCCAGCGGCAGCTCCGCGCCAGGAAAGTCGTCATCATAGACAAAGGTTAGCACATTGGTCGCGTAGTCCTTGCCGCGGTAATCGCGGTTGAGCGCCCGGCCCTCCTCCTCGTCGACGATGCGCAGCGCGATCTCGGCATCCTGCCGCAACGCCGCCTTCACCCAACGACGAAGCTGGGCGCGAGTCGGCGCACCGTCCGGCTTCGCCGCATATTGCACTGAAAGACTGAGTGCTGAGGGTGGGGGGTTTCGGGTCATGTGAACTCGGAACTTATTCCAGTTTTCATTCAATCTAATGAGGTAATTGCAAAACCCGGCACCCAAGCTGAATTTTGCTGTAAAGAAGTGAAGAAGGGAGCCGCCATTGATGACAAAATGTGGGTTATCGAGACACACACCGAAGCGCCCGAAATGGATTCTACGCGACGTAGCAGGACTGCTGCAACGCTGGAATGTAATCCAGGAAGAATGACCCCTGAACTGAAAACGACAACAGGGAACACGGTTACCCCCAATCCACTGAGCTTCTTGCAAAACTCCAAGAGCGAGCGATCATGAACGCATCTACTCGCTGTTCTGGGCGACTTTTCGGTTAATCAATTCAACTTCTGGCACGTATTCAGACCCAAACCATCATTCTGTCCTTGTTGCCGCGATACGTTTCCTGGTGCTGCCTTCTGGCAGCCCCCGCGCATGTTTTCTGGCATCTCCTGTACCTGGCTACGTCAGCAGCCACATCAACTGATCGGCTGTTAACGCCAGCAGGCCGAACATGAAATGGCTCATCACCTTGGCGTGGCCTCGCACCCAAACCTGTTTGCCGCCGAACTCGTCCTTCAGCCGCGCATTGGTCCGCTCGGCTTGGCTGCGTTCGCTGCGTTCCTTGTAGCGCTGCGCCTCATGTTGTGCCTCGGTCGCAACGCTTGGGCAGATCACCAAGCATTTGCGCCAGGGGTTGTTTCAGTTGCTGTCCGATGCGCGTGGGCTTGGCCTCCCGCTTTTCGCCTTTTCCAGGACGTCCGCGTTTGGCCTTCCTTGGCTCCGGTTCAGCCGTTACCGGCGCCTTCTTCGACGGCCTCTCCCGTGCCTCGATTGCCGTGCCGTCACGGCTGATGTGACCAATCAACTCGGCGCCCAAGCGCTCCTTGACCAACGTTTCGTGTACGCGGTCGGCCAGTTTCGCGCTGGCAAACTCGGCAAAGGCGCGCGAGAAACTCGATTCGTCCGGCAACCGTTTCCACATCGGGAAGCCGCAGATCCGCTTTAAAGCGCGATCCATCTGCAACCGTTCAATCAGCGCCACCGTTGTGCCCAATCCCAGCATGGCCTTCGCTATGAACGCACTGGCCAGCGCCCCGCGATCATGTGGCGGACGGCCTTTGCCGCTCCAGGTGCTTTCTACAAATTCTTCGATCCGCACCCATTCCAGGGTGTGGATCAGCTTCTCCAGGCGTGGCGTTAGCGGTCCAATCTCCTGCCTCAATTCAGGCATCAGTTCGTGCTGCACGACTCGCCAGCGTTGCAGAATTCCAACTCGTTACGTAGTATTCATGGCGGGCGCTCGATGTAGTCTTCAGAACCTCCATCTTGCCAGCCAGCAATGGCAGCGCCCAGTCCGCTTTTTTCAGCCGTTAGCTGAAAATAATCACGCTTGGCTTATGTGTTTTGCAAGAACCTCCACTATTAAAAGATTGCGACGCTATTCCGACAGGAATAGCTGTAAAAGTTCGTTCAGGAAGCGCTGGCCAAGCAGGGTCGGACGAATGTGCAAGGCATCGCGTTCAATCAGGCCGCGCCGTTGCGCCTCTTCCAATCTGGGCAGGACAGCGGTCAGCGGCAACCCGGTGCGGGCGGAGAACAGGCTGACCGGGAAGCCCTCGGTCAGGCGCAAGGCGTTCATCATGAACTCGAACGGCAGTTCGTCTGGCAGGACGGTGCGTTCCTCTTCCAGCGCGTTTCCCGCCAGCGTTCGTTCCATATAGGTTTTCGGCTGGCGATGACGCACCTGGCGCAGGATGCGGTCGTGCAGCGTGAGCTTGCCGTGCGCTCCCGCCCCGATCCCCAGGTAATCGCCGAACAGCCAGTAATTGAGGTTGTGGCGGCAGCGATTAACGCGAAAATCGCGCAGCGATTCGTTTGCCCCCAAATCAAAACAAGCGCTTTTCACGTTTGCCTCCTCTCCCGGCACCCGCAAGGAGTGTCCCCGCCGAGAGCGGCAGCAAAGCTGCTCGCACTGGCGAAACGGGAGAGGGTTGGGGTGAGGGGAATGTGACATACGGCGGAAGGCGCTACGCTTTTCCGCGCTATTTACGAATCGCCGATAGCTTATCAAGGGCATCATTCACTAATAGCCTATCGGCGTTCGACAACGCCCCAACCTTGGCCACCACAAAGCGGTGATCCAGGGTAAACAATTTCATGCGTACCACGGAAGGCGCGGGCAAGCCCGCCTGCGACAGATCGACTATCCGGACATCCAGAGGCCATGGCGCGTTCTTTTCGCTGGTGATCATCGCCATGACGCTGTGGCCAATCTTTGCATTAAAGTTGGCGTGATCCGACAAAACCAATGCCGGGCGACGTTTTTGCATTGAGGAATCCGTAAAGGGGAACGGGACAGCGACGACATCGTACTGCTTATAGGCCACGGTATGCTTCCTCGTCGTTCTCCGAAGCCCATTCGCTCAGGGTGCCGGCTAGCGCCTTGGCGTATTCCACATCCAGCGGCACAACCCGACGCAAGCGCACCACCCCATTCTCAAGCTCGAAGGCGACCATGTCCCCCTGCTGGATGCCGAGTTTCTCACGCACCTCCAACGGGATTGTCGTCTGATACTTGGTTGTCACTTTCGAAGCCAGCATAGCACCTCCATGTATTACAGTAATACCGTAATAATATAGATTGCCTGCTGGGCTTCGTCAAGAATTCATCCCGGATTAAATTTCTGCCGCCCGGAAGCCGGCCTCTTTCTGGTGGCGCACCGCCAGTATCACCGCGTCCTTGCCGTCATAACGGTACAGCACGATGTATCCACTATCACCAAAATGTATCGGCCATTCCCGGAACTCCGGGGCCATTTCATCAACAAGCCGCCCAATTTCCGGGTGCTGGCCGATTGGCTTGACACCTTCACGGAGGGCTTTCACCGCCCGCCTGGCGGCATCCATGTTCCTTTCGGCAAGGAATCGCCAGGCACGTTGCACATCCCTGAGTGCTGGCGGCGACCAAATCAAACGTGGCATTCAGGCGGCTCCACGTCTTGCCCCTCCGCCAGCTTGGCAAGCCAGGCATCGGCCTCGTCCGCAGTCACATGCAGTCCGGTTTCCTGAAACTCCTGCCAAGCCTTGAGCGCGTCTTGCCGGAACTGCTCGCGCTTCTCTTCCCTCTCGACGTACTCGCGGATCGCTTCCTGCATCAGCCAATGAGTTTTACGTCGCCGCGCTTCGGCCAAGTGTTGCAAACGGGATTTCAAAGCGGGTTCAAGTTTGACACTGGCAGTGAACATTCTTTCTGTAGCCATAACACCCTCCAAAGTATTACTTAATAATACTTGGCAACGGCAAAAAATTCAAACCGAAGTGAGCCTCGCAAAAAATTCAGATTTTGTCATCTCGGCGAAGGCCGGAATCCAGTATTTTCAATAAACTGGACACCGGCCTTCGCCGGTGTGACGAATTTTTAGAGCCTCCCGGAACTCTACAGCTTGGCGCCTAGCCGAATAGCCGCGCCAGTTCGACGCCCGGGTCTTCTGCGCGCATGAAGGCTTCGCCGACCAGGAAGGCGTTGACGCCATGGCCGAGCATCAACTGCACGTCCGCCGGCTTGAGGATGCCGCTTTCGGTGATGACGATGCGCTCGGCGGAGATGCGCGGCAGCAGGTCGAGGGTGGTTTCGAGGCGGGTTTCGAAGGTACGCAGGTTGCGGTTGTTGATGCCGATCAGCGGGGTCTTGAGTTGCAGGGCAGCATCCAGTTCGGCGGCATCGTGCGACTCCACCAGCACCGCCATGCCCAGATCGTGTGCCAGGGCTTCAAGTTCCTGCATACGGGCGATGTCGAATTCGGCAGCCCCCTCTCCCGCGAGGGGAGAGGGAGTTTTGCCCCCTCCCCCTTGACGGGGGAGGGTTGGGGAGAGGGCGAAGGCCGCCACGATCAGCAGGATGGCGTCGGCGCCCATGGTGCGGGCTCGGCAGATCTGATACGGGTCGATCATGAAGTCCTTGCGCAGGATAGGCAGCGTGCAGGCGGCGCGCGCTTCGATCAGGTGGTTCTTGCTGCCCTGGAAGAACTGCACGTCGGTGAGCACCGACAGACAGGCCGCGCCATGGGATTCATAGCTTCGGGCAATGGCGGCGGGGTCGAAGTTCTCCCGAATCACCCCTCTGGAGGGACTGGCTTTCTTGATCTCGGCGATCACCGCCGGCTTGCCTGCGGTGATCTTGGCGCGAAGGGCGCCGACGAAATCGCGCGGTTGCGGCATCGCTTCCGCCTCGGCGCGCACCGCAGAGTAGGGTTTCTTCGCCACGGCACGGGCGACTTCGGCTTGTTTGACTTCGAGGATTTTTTGCAGGATGTCGGACATACTTCATTTACCACAGAGACACAGAGGCACAGAGTAGGGCAAAACCCCAATCTCAA
>JAUYEK010000270.1 GCA_030691435.1 Sulfuricella sp.
GCTGCTCGGCGGCTGCCAGAGCAACGGTACGGCAAAACCCGACTCACCCGCCGCTGCCACCCCGGCTGCCGAGGCCGCCAAACCCGCACTTTCAGAAGAAGCCAGGCAGGCGCTCGCCAAAGCCGAAGCCGACGTCAAGGAAGCAAAAACCCAGAAGGCGCTATGGACCACGGCGGCAGATGCCCTGAAGAAAGCTCAAGAAACCGCAGCCAAAGGCGACAGCGCGGCCACCCTGAAGTTTTCCAAAACCGCGAGCGAGCAGGCACGCCTGGGGTTGATGCAAAAGAGCTACCCCCTAACCAAGTAATCCCAAGTGACCCAAGGTGCAAACCATGCGACAACTTCTGACTATCGTTTCGATGCTGGCACTGGCGACTGTCGCACAAGCCGGGGTCACCCGATGGGTGGATGCAGAGGGCAAGGTGCATTATTCCGACCAACCCCCGCCACCCACCGCCAAATCGCAAAAAAACCTGGACCTGAAGAATAATCCAGCCTTGCCCAATGCCGCGCCCGATAGCAAGGGCGGAGAAAAAAGCCTGGCGGAGAAGGAGCTGGAATCCCGAAAACGCAGGGTTCAGGCGGAAGAAACCGCCGCCAAACAAGCCAAGGATCAGGAAGAAGCAAAAAGCAGGAAAGTGAACTGCGAGCAAGCCCGCAACCAACTGCAAGCCTTGCAGGAGGGGCAAAGGATGAGCAAATTCGATGAGAAAGGCGAACGCGTCTTTCTCGAAGACAGCGGTCGAGCGCTAGCCATCGAGGAAGCGAAAAAGTCGGCGGATTCCTGGTGCAAATGAGCAATTAAGTTAAATCAGGTTGGCGCTACCTCGGCATCTCCGGCTTCCTTCTTCATTTCCTTGCCTTCTGCCGCACGTTTCCTGCGGATTTCCTTCGGATCGGCAATCAGCGGTCGGTAAATCTCGATTCGATCCTTATCCCGGAGCACGGCGTCAAGCTTGACTTGCTTGCCGTAAATCCCCACCTTGGCGCTGGCCAGGTCAATTTCCGGGAAATCCCGCAGGATGCCGGACCGCTCAATTGCCTCGGACACCACAGCACCCGACCTTATCTTCAAGGACAAGACCTCCTGTTTCTGCGGCAGGGCATATGCCACTTCCACCAAAATATCTTCACTCATGACTCACCATATATGTCTGCTGCACGTTGAACGAACGATTCGACAAAGCTGTTTGCGATATGCCCGAAAACCGGACTGACCAGTTTCTCCATGATCTTGCTTGAGAATTCATAATGGAGTTTAAACTCGATCTTGCACGCGGTCTCATCCAGTTCGACAAATCTCCAGCTGCCCTCAAGATGGCTGAACGGGCCGTGGCGGAACTTCATTTCGATCAGATGCGGCGCCTGCCGGATGTTTTCGGTAGCGAAGCTCTGCCTGATATGATGATAGTCGATATGCACCGTCGCTTCGAGCGCCTCGTCGCTATGCCGCCGCACCTCCGTCCCGCCGCACCAGGGAAGGAAATTCGGATAATCCTCGATCCGATCAACCAGCACGAACATTTGCCGTGCAGAGTAAAAAACCAGCACGGATTTTTCCACTACTATCATTCAGTCTGCCACTATCAAAAACTGTTAAAATACACGATTTCCCAGAGAAACTCACCTGCCGATGAGCATCGCGCAAAACAAAAAAGCTTTTCACGACTACTTCATCGAGGAAAAGTATGAAGCTGGCATCGTCCTTGATGGCTGGGAGGTCAAGGCCATCCGCGCCGGGCGTACGCAGCTCAAGGAAGCCTACGTCATCATCCGCGGCGGCGAACTCTATCTTCTCGGCTGCCATATCAGTCCGCTGCCGACCGCCTCCACCCACATCAACCCCGACCCGGTGCGCACCCGCAAGCTGCTGCTGCATGCAGAGGAAATCAGCAAGCTGATCGGCAAGGTGGAGCGTGCCGGCTTTACTCTCGTGCCGCTGGACATGCATTTCGTCCGCGGTCGCATCAAGCTGGAAATTGGCCTGGCCAAGGGCAAAAAACAGCACGACAAGCGGGAAGCCGAGAAAGAGAAAGACTGGCAGCGCGAAAAGCATCGCCTGTTGCGGAACAAATAACCTAAAAAGCAGTTCAGCCACGGATTACCAAAAGTAGGCGCCTCTAGGCGACACAGATATACAAAGATTATAAATTGAGTGGCCATTCTCATCCCAATCGCCTTTAGGTGAGATGCCAATTCTCAACAACACATTGTTTCGCCTAGAGGCGCCTACTTTTGGCATCTGTGTTAATCCGTGTTCATCTGTGGACAAAAGAGGTTTTAAGGATAATGAAAGTTTTCGGATTCGCCGGCTACTCCGGCAGCGGCAAAACCACCTTGATCGAACAGCTGATCCCGTTGTTCGTGGCGCAAGGGCTGAAAGTATCCTTGATCAAGCATACCCATCACGATTTCCCCATCGACCAGCCGGGCAAGGACTCCTACCGCCACCGCATCGCGGGCTGCAGCGAGGTGATGGTGACTTCACAATATCGCTGGGCATTGGTTCATGAGTTGCGCGGCGAGCCGGAACCGGAGCTGAATGAACAGCTGGCACGGCTGGCTCCCTGCGATCTGGTGCTGGTGGAAAGCTTCAAGAACGAAGCGATTGCCAAGCTGGAGGTTAACCGCACCGCCCTCGGCAAGCCGTTGCTTTTTCCCCTGGACCCGAATATCGTCGCCATCGCCAGCGACCTTACGCTGGAAACGCCGCTGCCGCAGTTCAGGCTTGACCAGCCGGAAAATATTGCCGCATTTATCTTGCAACAAACAGGCCTTATGAAAAATGGATAATAAGAAACAGAACATGCTCAGCGCTGACGATGCGCTGTCCTTTCTGCTGGCACGAGTGCGGCCAGCAAATAAAACCGAACAGATCGCCACAGCCGATGCGCTGGGGCGGGTACTTGCCGAGCGCCTGACTTCGATGGTCAATGTTCCTCCTCTGGACAACAGCGCCATGGATGGTTACGCCGTGCGTACCGCCGACCTCATAAATGCATCGACCCGCCTGCGGGTGACTCAGCGCATCCCGGCCGGCACGGTCGGGCAGCCGCTGGAAGCCGGCCAGGCCGCCAGAATCTTCACCGGGGCGCCAGTGCCGGCAGGCTGCGACGCGGTAGTGATGCAGGAATATTGCGGAGCCGAAGGCGATACGGTGACAGTCAGCAAACACCCAAAAATGGGCGAGAATATCCGCCGCTCCGGCGAGGACATCGCTGCCGGAGCCGAGATTCTTCCCGCCGGCATCCGGCTGCGCCCGCAGGAAATGGGGCTGGCAGCATCGGTCGGCATTGCAACCCTGCTTGTTTACCGCAAGCTGAAAATCGCCACTTTTTTTACCGGCGACGAAATCGTCATGCCCGGGGAGCCGCTCAAGCCAGGCCAGATCTACAACTCCAACCGCTTCGTGCTGACCGGCCTGCTGCAGGCGATGGGCTGCGAAGTCGTTGATCTGGGGATCGTGCCGGATGACTTCGCCGCTACCGTGAAAGTGCTGGAACATGCCGCCGGATGCGCCGATTTGGTCATCACCTGCGGCGGCGTCTCCGTGGGCGAGGAAGACCATGTCAAAGCCGCAGTGGAAGCGGTCGGCAAGCTCGATTTGTGGAAAATCGCGATCAAGCCGGGCAAGCCGCTGGCATTCGGCAATGTCGGCAGCACGCCGTTCATCGGCCTGCCGGGCAATCCGGTGTCGGCCTTTGTCACCTTTTGCCTGTTCGTGCGACCCTTCATTTTGCGCAGCCAGGGCATTACTGCCGCTGCCCCGCAAGCCTTCTTGCTGAAGGCGGATTTCGACTGGCTGAAATCCGACAAGCGCCGCGAATTTCTGCGCGCCCGGCTGCACATGGCGGAAAATGGCGAAGTGAGAGTCCAGCTCTACCCGAACCAGGGTTCCGGCGTCCTGACCTCCACTGTCTGGGCCGATGGCCTGGTGGAAGTGCCGGAAGGGACGCCGATCCATCGCGGCGAAACTGTCAAGTTCCTTCCTTTCTCCGGATTGCTCAACTAACGGCCATGGCGAACCGCCGTTCCAGATGATAATACAACGGTTCGCCATGGCCGTTTCCCTCTCTCCTAACTCTCTCCCAGAGGGCGAGAGGGACGATGTCTCGCTTCGCGAGTTTCACTTTGACATGAGGAAGCCCACATGATCACCCTGCTTTACTTCGCCCGGCTACGCGAAACTTTCGGACTTTCCTCGGAGCAGGCCAACCTGCCTGCCGATGTCGCCGATATCCGATCACTGACTGAATGGCTGCGCCAGCGAGGTGGTGCGTGGCAGGAAGAGCTGGCCCAGGACAAACCGGTACGCGTGGCCGTCAATCAGGATATGGCCACACCGGACACATCCGTGCGTGATGGCGATGAAGTCGCTTTCTTCCCACCCGTGACGGGAGGTTGAAATGACTGTGCAGATTCAAACCGAAGATTTCGACCTCGGTGCGGAAATCCTCAATCTGCGCCGGGGCAATACCGGAATCGGCGCAGTCGCCAGCTTCGTTGGCCTGGTGCGCGATCTGAATCACAGCACCACGGTTACTGAAATGACCCTGGAACACTATCCCGGCATGACGGAAAAAGCGCTGGCCGAAATCGTTGAGGAAGCGAAGCGGCGCTGGAATATCATCGATGCGCTGGTGATCCACCGCATCGGCCCGCTCAAACCCACGGATCAGATCGTGCTGGTAGCGGTCAGCAGCGCGCATCGTGGCGACGCCTTCGCCGCCTGCGAATTCATCATGGATTACCTGAAGACACGGGCACCGTTCTGGAAGAAAGAGCAGACCGAAGCGGGCGCACATTGGGTGGACGCGCGTGAAAGCGATGAAACAACGGCACAACGCTGGACTGCGCCATCAGCCTGATTCACCCGGGTTAACTTGAACCCGGATTATCCATTGGAATGTTCGTGCCTGTAGGAGCGCCGCCCTCGGCGCGAATGCGGCCGCAAATCGCGGCGAGGGCGCCGCTCCTACAGCGGT
>JAUYEK010000272.1 GCA_030691435.1 Sulfuricella sp.
GGTCGAGCAGGGCCAGTTCGCCGCTCAACCAGATGCCGGACTGCGGGGGCAGCACCGCCGCAGCCCCCAGATTGACCGCGCCGCGCTCGATTGTCATTGTCGTTTTGCCGTCTTCTTGACGACGCGACAGCACCGCCGCAAGTGCTTTGCCATAGTTGAACTGAAGCAGATCCTGCCTGGCGCCGCTCATTTTTTTCTCGATGCGCAGCGGCACCGCGTCAGCCGCCTTTTTGCCGAAAGGCGCGGGCAGGTTAACCGCCAACCCGACCAGCGAGGATTCGAGCAGCATATCGGCCTGCTTTTTGCGGATCGAGACCACCCCACGCCAGTCGGCAGTTCCGGTCAAGTTGCGGATTAACGGCAGGTCGGCCAATCCGCGCATTCCGGCAGCGGTGGCACGCCCCTGAGCATTGATGCGCACTCCGCCATCCTTCTGGGTCGCCCCGCTGATCGAGGCAGGGCCACCCAAGGCCAGCGCCGTAATTTGAGGGATCCCCACCGAGGCTTCGGTAAAATCCAGGCGCCCGTTCACTTGTTCCAGCGCCGGGAAGTCCGCGCCGAGAGAAACGCGGTTGTTGACGAACTGGTAGCTGCCCGTCACCCGGCTGTCCTGGTTGCGTCGCAAGGGGATAACCAGCTTCAGCCTGAAATTTCCGTTGCCCGATGCCCCCATACCTTCGGTGAAATCGTCGATCATGGCGCTGACCGGACTGTGGTCGACAAACTTGATCATGTCTCCGGTCGGCCCGCGGGCTTCACCCTCCACTTCGAGAATTTCATCCCAGGTCAGCAGGTCTGGAATCACCGCGCGTGTCTTGCTGATTTGCAACCCGTCGGTATTGCCCTGGTGTGCGGTGATCTCCATACGGGCGCCACGGAACAGGATATCCACCGCGATATTCTCGATTTTTGGCCAGCCCGGCGCATATTCCAGCGTACCGCCGGTCACCTTTCCGGCCACCTCGAACAGACCGCGCTTACCATCGGCGAAGGGGAAATCGGCCAGATCACCCTTCAGCCGCAGCCGCACATCGTTGGACTGCCCGGCCAGCAGCGCCGTGTTGAGCCAGTCGCGCGTGGATTGGCCGATCACAAGAGGAAGGTATCGGCCGACCTGGCGCGCATCGCCACGGGTGAACTGGCCGGTGAGATCGATCATGCCCGGCGTACCGCCAATCATCTTGTAGCTGCCGAACAGCGTGCCCGCCAGGTGGCGGTTGGCAAGGGAAAGACTGGTCAGGTTGATATCCAGGCCATTGCTATTTTTCTGTTTCTTCCAGTTCATCTGCGCAGTCAGCGCATCCATCTCCAGCGGCTCGCGGAACAGCTCCGGAAAATCGGCCCGCACACTGTGTGAATCCAGCGCCAGCGTGCCGGATTTTTCGTTGGCGTCGAGGTTACCGCTCAGGCCGGAAAAACCCGGCAGCTTTCCATGGGGTTTCATGCCCAAGCCGATAAAGCCCCCCTTGGCCGTATAGCGCTGTGGCGCCTTCCAGTCGCCGCTCCATTTGACGCTAAAGTCGCGGAAGCTGCCCTGGGGACCGATTTCAGCCAGATTGCCACGCACATCAGGCGGCAGCGGCAGCGCATCGGCCAATTTCACCAGCGGTTCCAGGTAAAGGCCATTGGCGCGAACTTCCCCGGTAGCGGACTTTTTGCCTTGCGCCGGGACATAGCGCACCAGCAAATCGGTAGCCGGCAGGTTGACACCGCTCTTCGCCGCCAGACCCAGACGTTGCGCGCGGAATTCGAACCCACCCGGCAGCGCCTGCCATCCGAGACGTCCGCTCAGGCTGTGCAGATCGAGCTCGGGCAGATCACTGGCGAAGCGGGCGGTCACATCGTTCAGACGAACGTCCGCTGTGATCTCGTTCACCCCTCCGGCCTTGAACCCAAGCCAGGCCTGCACCCCGCCATGGCCATGCCGCAGCTCGAACGGGAAGGGAAGCCAGGTCTGCCAGGCAGCGATGTCGGCATGGTCGAGTTTCGCATAAACCCTGCCCTCCCAGGCAGCCAGATCGGCCACTTTTTCACCTTTCAAATCAGCGCGAATATCCAGCGGACCGGCCAGTTCGGCAGGCGGAATGGCCTGCAGGCCCAGTCGATGGCGCCTGCCGCTATTTTCCAGGCGCAGGTTGACGCGACTCAAGGTCAAAACCGGCGCCTGGCGCTTCTCGTCGCGCCACTCGATCACCGCGTTGCGGATGACGATGCGCGATTGCTGCAACAGCCAATCGGCAAAACCGCTGTCGCTGTCCGGCCGGTTGAGCTCGATGCCCGCAATAAAGAAACGGCCCTCGGCATCTCGCCGGATGCTCAATGCGGGATCGCTGATTTCGAGGGAATGCAGGCGCACCTCGCCCACCAGCAGCGTCCACCACGACAGGGTGCCATCGACGTGCTGGAGCACCAGCGCTGGCCGCCCCTGCCGGTCGTAAACCTGAACTTCGCGTAGCGCCAGGTGCGGCCTCAAGCCCTCCCAGTTGGCATTGATCGCGCCGATCATTACGCGCTGACCGGCTGCACGGGTGATGGAAGCGGCGATGTCCTCGCGGTATTGGCCGATGTTGGGCAATATCCAGTAGCGCAGCGCCACCACCGTCGAGGCGAA
This sequence comes from Sulfuricella sp., assembly GCA_030691435.1. Taxonomy (GTDB): domain Bacteria; phylum Pseudomonadota; class Gammaproteobacteria; order Burkholderiales; family Sulfuricellaceae; genus Sulfuricella. Next base: position 2,612 of record JAUYEK010000272.1, read on the forward strand.
CGCCAGCCCGGCCAGGAACAGGGCTGCGATTGCAATTCGATGAGACCGGCGCCAGATAACTTTGTCCATAAACGATTCAAAAAAAATGACTACAAGGGCGCTCAACAGCGCCCCTGTAGTCAGATTATACCCCGGCGACGGGGATTGCTTCACGTTACCGTTCG
>JAUYEK010000298.1 GCA_030691435.1 Sulfuricella sp.
CTGCATTTTTCAAGATCATTTACAAAGCTTTCACCGTACACATCAGTTCGGCCTCGGTCACCACGGCGCCATCGACCTTGGCACGCGCCGCGTATTTCCAGATTCCCTTGACCGACCGGGTGATCTCCACCTCGAGCGTCAGCTGATCTCCGGCAGAGACGGGTTTCTTGAAGCGCGCACCGTCGATGCCGACAAAGTAATACACGGACTTGTCGTCGGGCCGGGTACCCATGGTCTTGAACGACAGAATCGCCGCCGCCTGGGCCAGCGCTTCGATGATGAGCACGCCCGGCATCACCGGGTGGTGCGGGAAATGGCCGACGAAAAAGGGCTCATTAATCGTCACGTTTTTCAGCGCCACGATACTCTTCCCCGGTTCGCACGAGACAACGCGGTCAACCAGCAGAAAGGGGTAGCGATGCGGCAAGTACTGCAATATTTCGTGGATATTCATGCTGTTCAAGGCTTTCCCCTTTCCAGTTCGCTGATTTTCTTTTCCAGTTCGCTCAATTTCTCCGCCATTTTATCCAGATGGCGCAGATGAGCGGCATTCTTGAGCCAGTCCTGATGCACGGAAAATGGCATCACGGAGGTATACGTTCCCGCTTTGGCGATCGACTTGGTAACCAGGGTGCCAGCGGAAATGTTGACGCGATCAACAATCTCGAGGTGCCCCAGAATCACTGCGCCGCCCCCCACCGTGCAATGTTTCCCTATTTTCGCGCTGCCGGCGATCCCGACGCAACCCGCCATCGCGGTATGAGCGCCGATACGCACGTTATGCGCGATTTGAATCTGGTTATCCAGCTTGACGCCGTCCTCAATTATGGTGTCATCCAAGGCTCCCCGGTCAACCGTGGTATTGGCGCCTATTTCAACATCGTCTCCGATGACCACCCGACCGATTTGCGGCACCTTGATCCAGCGACCTTTTTCCATGGCAATGCCAAATCCGTCCGCCCCGATCACCGCGCCGGAATGCAGGATGGCGCGCTTGCCGACGACGCAGCCATGATAGACCACCACTTGCGGGTAAAACAGCGAATCATCCCCGACCTCGACGCCCTCACCGAGGTGACAGCCGGATCCGATGACCGCGTGTTCACCGATTTTCACACTCGCTCCGACAAACGCGAATGCCCCAATTGTGGCGGATGCCGGAATGGTTGCAGTTTGATCGACTATCGCCGTTGGGTGGATGCCGGGCGCCTCGGCCTGCCGGGGATTGAGCAACGCGGAAACCTTGGCAAAATAGGCATAGGGATTGTCGCTCAGGATACGCGGCAGGTCTGTCGCATCACGCTCCGCAACACCCATGATCACTGCGCCAGCCCTGCAGTTTTGCAGTTGCCGACGGTATTTCGGATTGGAGAGAAAGCTGATGTGCCAGGATAATGCGGAGGAAAGCGGTGCGACCTGCCTGATCACGGTATCCGCGTCGCCAACCAGTTCACCGCCAAACCTTTCGACG
>JAUYEK010000307.1 GCA_030691435.1 Sulfuricella sp.
TCCGTGGCTGAACTGCTTTTTATAGGATGATTGAAGATCAATTCGAAACTTTGGCCGTCTGTAACGCCTCGACCTTCAGGTTGACCGGCTTGCCCTTGCGCGCGCGCTTGGCCACCTCGAACTGCGGCGCCTCCTCGACTGTTCGCCCTCTCCTGACGCCTTTCAGCGTTAGCGTATCCTCAAAAACGCCAACGAGCTTCAGGCTTTCGCCCTTCTCCAGACCCATCAGAATCACCCCGCGGCCCTTCGGCATTTGCTTGACCTCGCCCAGCGGAAACACCAGCAGCTTGTCGCCGCCCGACACGCAAGCCACGTAACGCTGGCCCCCTTTTTGTATCCTGGCCGGGGGCAACACCTGCTCGCCCTCCTCCAGCGTCATCAACAACTTGCCGCCCTTCTGGCGCGAGGCCATATCCGCGATTGTGGCGACGAAGCCGTATCCGCCGGAATTCGACAGCAGCACCGGGTCTTCCGGTTGCCCGGTCATCATGCTGACGATCTTCGTGCCGGGCTGCAATCCCACCACCGAGGCTGCTGGCACGCCATCGCCCTTGCCGCCGGGGATCTGCGAGGCAGTGATAGTGTAGGCGCGTCCGTCCGAACCGAGCAGGATCACCGCATCGGGGGAGCGGCACTCGATCGCTGCAAACAGCTTGTCGCCTTCCTTGAAGGAGAGCGTGGCCAGGTCGATGCCGTGCCCTTGGCGCTGGCGCAGCCAGCCCTTCTCGGACAGGATGACGGTCACCGGCTCGTCCAGCACGGCGGCTTCGGACAGCGAGGCGCGCCTTTCCGGCTGGATCAGCGTGCGCCGGTCGTCGCCGAACTTCTTGGTATCCTCGCGGATTTCCCGCGCAACCAGAGCCTTCATCCGGGCCGGGCTGGCCAGCAGAGATTCCAGCTTGGCGCGCTCCTTCATCAGTTCGGCGATTTCCTGCTCGATCTTGATGCCTTCCAGACGCGACAACTGGCGCAGGCGGATTTCCAGGATGTCGTCCGCCTGCCGCTCGGACAACGAATATCGGGCAATCAGGGCGGGCTTCGGCTCGTCGGATTCGCGGATCAGCCGGATCACCTCGTCGATATTCAGGAAAACGATGTGCCGCCCTTCCAGGATATGGACGCGGTCGTTGACCTTGCCGAGGCGGTGGCCCAGACGCTTTTCCACCGTCGCGATCCTGAACTGGCACCATTCCGAAAAAATCGTAAACAGCGATTTCTGCATCGGATTGCCGTCCAGCCCCACCTGGACGAGGTTGAACGACACCGTGGTCTCCAGGCTGGTGTAGGCGAGCAGGGTGCGGGCGAATTCGTCGCGGTCGATGCGCGAGCTCTTCGGCCCGAACACGATGCGCACCGACTGCTCCTTGTCGGATTCGTCGCGTGCCGAATCGAGCAGGGAGAGCAGCAGGGTCTTGGTCTGCATCTGCCCCTGATCGACAGCCTTCTTGCCGAGCTTGGGCTGGGGGTTGGTCAAGGCTTCGATTTCCGACAGCACTTTCGCCGCCGACGCACCCGGCGGCAGCTCCGTAATCACCAGCTGCCATTGCCCGCGCGCCATCTCCTCGAAAACGTAGCGCGCGCGCACCGCGATCGAGCCGCGGCCGCTGGTGTAGGCATTGCGGATTTCCTGCGGGCTGGAAAGTATCTGGCCGCCGCCGGGGAAATCCGGGCCGGGAATCATGTCGAGCATCTGCGCCTCGCTGAACGAGGGCGACTCGATCATCGTCGCCGCCACCTCGCACACCTCGCGCAGGTTGTGCGGCGGCACCTCGGTGGCGATTCCGACGCCGATACCGGATGCGCCGTTGAGCAGCAGGAAAGGCAGGCGCGCCGGCAACACCACGGGTTCCTCGAAGGAGCCGTCGTAGTTCTGGCGAAAGGCGACCGTGCCATGGTCCAGTTCGCCCAGCAACAACTGCGCGATCGGCGTCAGCCGCACTTCGGTATAACGCATCGCCGCGGCCGAATCGCCGTCCAGGCTGCCGAAGTTGCCCTGCCCATCGATCAGCGGGTAGCGCAGCGAGAAATCCTGCGCCATGCGCACCGCCGCCTCGTACACCGCGCTGTCGCCGTGCGGG
>JAUYEK010000308.1 GCA_030691435.1 Sulfuricella sp.
TCCGTGGCTGAACTGCTTTTCTAGGTTTATTGTTCCAAAACCGAAAACGCCACCACCATCTCCGCCTCGTCGCTGATCGACAGGTGGTGGCCGCGAATATTGCGCTGTGCCAGAACTTGCGCCAGCTCAGGCTCCAGCCCAAAACCCGGCCGACCGAGAGCGTCGTGCGTCACGTTGATGTTGTGCCAGGTTGCCGGATGGCGCATCCCCGTGCCCAGCGCCTTGACGAAGGCCTCCTTGGCGGCAAAGCGTTTGGCGAGGAAGCGGGCGCGGTGGGCGCTGGTCACAAAATCGTCCCACTCCACCGCCGCCAGAATACGCCGCGCAAACCGGTCACCGAAACGGTTCAGCGCATCCTCGATACGCCCTACCGCAATGATGTCGGTGCCAATTCCGTAAATCATCTGGCTGCGGCCACCATCAGCGCCTTCATTTCCGCCACTGCCCGCTCCCAGCCCACGAACAACGCCTGCGCCACGATGGCATGACCGATATTGAGCTCGTAAACGCCGGGGATGGCGGCGATTTTCTGCACGTTGTGGTAGTGCAGGCCGTGGCCCGCATTCATCCGCAGGCCAAGCTTGATGCCATATTCAACCGCTGTGTGGATGCGCGCAAGCTCCGCCTCCTGCGCCGCCTCGGTTTCAGCATCGGCAAAGTGGCCGGTATGAATTTCCACCACCGGCGCCCCCGCTTCCCTGGCCGCATCGAGCTGCGCCTTTTCCGGCGCAACGAACAGCGAAACGCGAATGCCGGCATCGCCCAGCGCAGCGCAGGCCTGCTTGATGCGCTCGAAATGGGCGACTACGTCGAGCCCGCCTTCGGTAGTACGCTCCTCGCGCTTCTCCGGCACCAGACAGACATCCTGCGGTTTCAGACGCAGGGCGATTCCCACCATCTCGTCCGTCACCGCCATTTCCAGATTCATCCGCGTCTGCAAGGCTGCGCGCAGGATTTCCACGTCCTCGTCCTGGATATGGCGGCGGTCTTCGCGCAAGTGCAGGGTAATCGAATCCGCGCCGGCCGATTCCGCCATCAGCGCCGCCTGGATCGGGCTGGGATAGCGCGTCCCGCGCTGCTGGCGCAGGGTGGCGACGTGGTCTATGTTGACGCCCAAATGAATCATAGTTCCAGTAAATCCTTTAAAATCTGGCGGGTATGCAGGGTGTCGTCGCCGAGATAGTGATTGATCAGCGCCCGCATCAACGCCTTGCTTTGCTGCAGGGTGACCGGATCGGCGTAATCGTCGGCGGCCATGTCCAGCAGCGTCTTCCCAAGCAATTCTACACCGTTTTTGCCGGTTTTTTGCCGCACCGGGCCGCGCTCGAAAACGTAGCGGTAAGGCACATCCGTCTCGATTGCCGCGCCGGAATCAGCATCGTGGCCGAGCATCAGGGCATAACCCAGTTCCTTCAGCAAATTCATCTCGAAGCGTCGCAGCACGGCGGCATAATCGGTGCGCCGCGCGAGTTCCTGCAAGGTTTCCTGATAATAAAGGAACAGCTGCTCGTGCGGGTCGTCGCGGTGCAGCAGCTTGAGCAGCAGCTCGTTCAGGTAAAAACCGCAAATCAGCGCCGTGCCCTGCAACAGCGGCTGCCCACCCTGCCATTCGGCGCTGTGCAGCGTGCGCAGCTCGGCCTTGCCGAACCAGCTCAATGAAAGCGGCTGGAAAGAAAGCAACAGTCCTCGCACGGCCGATTTCGGCCGACGCGCCCCACGCGCCATCAGCGGCAGGCGGCCGAAATCGCGGCTGAACACCTCGACGATCAGGCTGGTTTCGCGATAGGGGTAGGTATGCAGGACGTACGCGGGTTGATCTCCCTGCCTGGCGTTATGTTCTTGTGCCATACCCTCGAATAATAGCTAGCAAATCAATAGGGTTATTTTTTAACAACGTGAATTATACGGCGTAGGATGCAGGGCTTCACGGAAAATAGTTATCTGCTCTCCCGGAGATGGTAAAATCCTTATCATAGGCCAATCATACAGCGGCATCGTGCGCTTAAAAGCCAGTTATAACTATTGACGTTAGTCAGAGGGTAGCAATGAAATGCGTGGATGATTTCCGCCTGCAATTCGGCAAGCAGGAACTGGTGCCGATCATTATTGGCGGGATGGGTGTGGATATTTCGACGGCCGAGCTTGCTCTCGAGGCCGCGCGCCTGGGCGGCATCGGCCATATTTCAGATGCCATGCTGCCGACCGTGGCCGACCGCCGCTACGAAACGCACTTCATCAAAGAAAAACTCAAGCAGTACAAATACAACATCGACAATTCCGACAAGTCGGCGGTGAAGTTCGACCTCGGCCAGATTGCCGAGGCCACCCGCCTGCATGTGAGCAAGACCATGGAAGCCAAGCGCGGCGAAGGCATGATCTTCATCAACTGCATGGAAAAACTCACCATGAACGCGCCGCGCGAAACGT
>JAUYEK010000121.1 GCA_030691435.1 Sulfuricella sp.
GGCGCCGACATAGAAGCGCTTGCCCGCCCAGAACTGCACCGGCGTGGCGAGCAGCCATTGCAGCCAGCGCGGCAGTAACTCTACATGCTGACCGAAAAGCATCGGACCCATCTGCGCCATCAGCGGCAGCGTAAGCACTGCGGCAATCCAGAATACGCGCAGTTCTTTCCGGTACGCTGCGGCGCGCCGCTGCTTTTCCTCCGCGCGGCTGGTGCCGATCGATTCGTGAGCGCCGTAGCCGGCCTTGGCCACTGCGGCGATCAGCGTTTCCAGCGTGGCCGCGCCCGGTGCGACGCGGATACGGGCTTTTTCCGTGGTGAAATTGACTGTGGCGCTGACGCCGTCGATTTTGTTCAATACCTTTTCGATCCGCGCGGCGCAGGCGGCGCAGGTCATGCCTTCCAGCTCCAGCACCAGCTCTTGATCGGGTACGGAAAAGCCGGTTTTCTGGATGGCTTGTACCAGTTCGGCGGGTGAGGTTAGCGCCGGGTCGAATTCGATGCGGGATTTTTCGCTGGCGAGGTTGACCGCGGCTTTTACGCCGGGCAGTTTGTTGAGGTTCTTTTCGAGGCGCGCAGAACAGGCCGCGCAGGTCATGCCTTCGATCGGAAGTTCGATATGCTGGGGGGAAGGGGAGGTCATATCATCGGATTCTACATCATCCACGCATTCTGCCGCCACCAGCCGGTTGACACCCGATTATCCGCAGTGCTACTTTGCCGACCACATTCAGGAATGACAGCGAAAGCCCCCGACTATGGAAAAATCTCCCGCCCTCCTCAATAACGCGCGCAAAAACCAAGCCATAAACACGCGCAAAAACCAGGCTATCGCCACCCAGCGCACACTGGCGAAGGCCGGCATGGGCGCGTCGATGGGCGTGCTGGTATGGTCGGCGATGGCGCGCAGCCGCAAGGTGATGCGCTACCATACGCTGGCCGGCGTGGCGCTGCTCGGTTTCGCCGTCTGGCATATCGCGCTGTACAAGGCGCGCAACAAGACTTTCGAAGAATAAGATTGGCTCCCCAACTGCCCACTTCGTCAAGCTCGGGACAGGCCTGCGGCGCAAGCGCTTTCCCCCTCGTCGATTTTCCCCGGCTGCGCGGACTGCTGGCGCAGCGTTGCGGTGGTGAAGAAGCCTGCCGCGCCCTGCTCGAACAGCGTCCCCACCTGTTCGCCACGTCAGCGGCGCATCTTTCGCGCGAGGCGGATGCGCTGATGCGCGCCACCATCGCGGCGGTAGAAGCGGTGGTGGCGTTGCCTGCCTACCGCGACGCGGTGCTTTCCCGTTCCCCGGCGATCGTCCATTTCGATCCGGGCGCTCGCGGTGTTTTTCTCGGCTACGACTTCCATCTCACTGACGGCGTTCCCCAGCTCATCGAAATCAACACCAACGCCGGCGGAGGATTGCTCAATGCGGTGCTGGCGAACTCGCTACCCGCCGGCAAGCCGGATGTGGCGAGCCGGGAAGACGCCTTCGTCGCCATGTTCCGCGATGAATGGCGCCTCCAGCGCGGCGACCGGCCATTGCGCGCAATTGCCATCGTGGATGATGACCCCGCCGGGCAATATCTTTACCCTGAGTTCCTGCTGTTTCGTGAGCTGTTCCGCCGCCACGGACTGTTCGCCGAAGTGGCAGACGCTGGCGCACTGGTTTACCGGGATGGTTTGCTTTGGCATGGTGACACGGCGATCGACCTGGTTTACAACCGCGCTACCGATTTCATGCTGGAACAGCCTGCCCACGCCGGCTTGCGCCACGCCTACCTGGACGGCGCCGTGGTCGTGACGCCGCACCCGCGCGCGCACGCCCTCTACGCCGACAAGCGCAACCTGGTGCTGTTGAGCGACCCGGAACGCCTGCGCCAACTGGGCGCGACCGAGAACATTGTCGCCACTTTGGCGCGCGGCGTCCCGGCCACGGTTGAAGTCGCGCCGGACAATGCCGAATCCCTGTGGCGCGAGCGGCGCCGCCTGTTTTTCAAGCCGGCGCACGGGTTCGGGAGCCGCGGCGCCTATCGCGGCGAAAAGCTGACCCGCCGCGTCTGGCAGGACATCCTCGCCGGCCAGTACGTCGCGCAGGCTTTCGTACCGCCCAGCGAACGCGTGTTGCGCGACGCGGCAACGCCCGTCTCGCTGAAAATGGATTTCCGTTATTACGTCTACGCCGGCGCCACCCAGCTGATCGCGGCGCGCCTCTATCAGGGGCAAACCACAAATTTCCGCACCCCATTTGGAGGCTTCGCCCCGGTGCTGATCGACGGTTGAAAAATATTGCGTCGCCACGTCGCAAACATATCTGGAGTCTGCTATCATTTTTGCATGCTCTCCATCGCCGACATAACGCGCAATCTCATGCGCCGTTCCGCCTTCATCGCGTTGTTCGCGGTGTTGCTCAACGCGCTCGCGCCGACGCTGTCCTACGCGATGGCGGCGGGCAAGGGCGGTGCGGTGGTCGAGATGTGCACCAGCTTCGGTCTCAAGAAGGTGCTGGTGTCCAAAACAGACGGCAGCGACACTTCCTCCACGCATGGCATCAAGCACTGCCCGTTCTGCCTGTCCGCCGATTCGACGCCGCCGGTTCCCGCCGAGCAGTCGGCTACCCTGTTCGTTTCGCCGGAAACGGTGCTTGTCGTTGCCAGCGGACGGCAAATCGTCCACAACCCCCTGCTTTCCTGGTCTGCCGCGCACAAACGCGGCCCTCCCTCCCTCGCCTGATGTTCCTGTCTGCCCGTTCACGGGCGGACGCGTCTCGTCGCCGCGCCGTCGGCGCGGCTTTGCATCGCATAAAGAGGGAAAGGACGGCCATCATGAAAGAAACCAAAGCGGTTGCGGATTCCCGCAACGACAGTGAAATGACTTCGCTGCTGCTGGGCGCCGGCTTTGCGCTGGCTTCGCTGATTATCCTGCCGGCGCTGGCGCAGCGCATCGGCCTGGGCTCCACCCTGACCATCGCCCTGCGTGGCGCCTTGATGCGCGCTTCGAACCGGGTATGAGCGAGCCTGGCCGATGAGCAAACGGTTGGGTTTTTTGCTGGCTGCACTCGTGATCGGGCTGGCCGGCGCGGCGTGGTGGGTGCAGCGCGGCGGGCATGGCTCCATGCCCGCCTTGGCGGAGCGTCCGGTTGGTGGGGATTTCACCCTGCAAACCGCGAACGGGCCGATCTCGTTGCGCGATCTGCGTGGGAAGGTGGTGCTGCTGTACTTTGGCTACACTCATTGCCCTGACGTTTGCCCGGCATCCATGGCGGCAGGCTCCCAGGCGCTGACGCGGCTTTCTCCGGAAGAACGCGGCAAGACGCGGTTGCTGTACGTTTCGGTGGATCCGGCACGTGACACGCCGGCGCGGCTCAAAGAATACACCGCTTATTTCCATCCCGACATGATCGGCGCCACCGGCACGCCCGAGCAAATTGCGGCGGTGACGCGCGCCTACGGCGCCAGCTATGCCCGCCAGGCGGCACGCCCGGACGGCGGCTACGCAGTGGATCACTCCGCCCAGACCTACGTCATCGGTCCCGACGGACGGCTGGCGGGGGAAATCGAGTACGGCGCCAATGCGGCGAAAGTGGTCGATACCGTGCGCAAATTCTTGCCCTGATCCCCGCCCGCCATGCTATCGAGAAATTCCCATCGTGCCTTGGTCTTCCTCACGTTCATCTTGGTGGCGTTCTTGCTGACCTTCGCCGATGCCGCCAGCCAGCGCACCAGCCGCTCCGCGGCGCTGGCGGCGAATGCGCGGCTGGTGGAGCGGTTGGGGCTGACCGACCTGTGCCTGTTCACGGAAGCCCGCTACACGCGACACCCTTCCCAGGCCGACTTGCACAGCGCCTTCCAGGATCACCCCATCGGCCTCGAACATTTCCCCAGCGGTTCGTTGTTGCCGCCGCCGCGCTCTCTTGCCGCCTCCTATGAAAATCTGGATCGAAAAACAAACCGCCCTGATTGATTTCACCCTGGCGTCGCTGGCGCGGCGCAAGGTGAAGAACTTCGGCCTGCTGCTGGTCTATATGCTGATCGTATTCCTGCTTGCTTCGGTGATGCTGTATACCAGCGCACTGCGGCGCGAGGCCGCGCAGGTGCTGAAAAACTCGCCTGAAGTTATCGTCCAGCGCATGGTCGCCGGTCGGCACGACCTGATCCCGCCCGGCTATCTGGAAAGGCTCGGTCGCATCCGTGGCGTGCAGAAGAAGGAAGGACGGCTGTGGGGCTATTACTATGATGCCGTGGTCAAGGCCAACTATACTTTCATGGTGCCGACGGCGGGAGCTGTCGCAGCCGGGAAAGTCGCCGACGGCAAAATCGTGGTTGGCGCAGCGGTGGCGCGCGAGCGCGGGTTGGTGCCCGGCAATCTGATCTCCTTCCGCTCCTACTCGGGGCGGCAGTTCTCGTTCGCGGTGGCGGATGTGCTGCCGCACGAGGCGGAGCTGGTCAGCGCCGACCTCCTTTTGTTGAGCGAAGCCGATTACCGCGCCTTCTTCCAGATTCCCGCCGGGCATTACACCGACATCGCGCTGTCGGTGGCCAACCCGCAGGAAGTGCGCAACATCGCCGCCAAGCTCGCCGAAACGCTGCCTGATTCGCGCCCCATCCTGCGCGAGGAGGTGCTGCGCACCTACGAATCCATCTTCAACTGGCGCGAGGGTATCGTGCTGGTGCTGCTCTCCGGCAGCATCCTCGCCTTCGCCATCTTCGCCTGGGAAAAAGCCTCCGGGCTGTCGGCCGAGGAAAAGCGCGAAATCGGCATCCTTAAAGCTATCGGCTGGGAAACCGGCGACGTGCTCAAGATGAAATTCTGGGAAGGCGCGCTGATTTCCCTGACAGCGTTCCTGCTCGGCTACATCGCCGCCTACCTGCACGTATTCCGCTTTTCCGCCGCGCTCTTCGAGCCGGTGTTGAAGGGCTGGGCGGTGCTCTATCCGCGCTTCGAACTGGTGCCGGCGGTGGACGGTTTTCAGGTCGCCACGCTGTTCTTTTTCACGGTATTCCCCTACACGGTGGCGACTATCGTGCCGATCTGGCGCGCGGCGATTACCGACCCGGATGCGGTGATGCGGAGCTGACATCATGATAAAACTCACCAACATCCGCAAAGCCTACAATCAGGGGCGCGAAAACGAGTTCTGGGCGCTCGACGGCATAAACCTGGAAATCGAAGCGCAACGGGTGACCGCCCTGTGTGGGCCGAGCGGTTCGGGCAAGACCACCCTGCTGACCATCGTCGGCTGCCTGGCGCGTCCCACCAGCGGTCGCGTCCATCTCAAGGAGCGCGACATCTCGGGCCTGCCGGAGCGCTTCCTCACCGAAATCCGGCGCAGCACCTTCGGTTTCGTATTCCAGCAATTCAACCTGATCAAGGGACTCAGCGCGCGCGACAACGTCATGTTGCCGGCTTACCCGCTCGGCGGCGATTGGCGCGCGCTGCACGACCGTGCCGAAACCCTGCTGGACTCGCTCAAGCTGGGCCATCGCCGCGATGCCCGCGTCGAATGGCTGTCCGGTGGCGAGCAGCAGCGCGTCGCCATCGCCCGCGCCATGATCAACGATCCGCAGGTGGTGATCGCCGACGAACCGACCGCCAATCTCGACACCGCGCTGTCGCGAGAATTCCTGGCGATTCTGGAAAACCTCAAGGAACAGGGCAAGACTATCCTGCTGACCAGCCACGACCCGCTGGTGATCGAATCGACGGTGGTCGATACGGTGGTCAACCTGCGCGACGGGCGTCTGGTGAGGGGCGCCTGAGATGCTCTTCCAGCCAGCGATCATCGCGCTGCTGCTGGCCTCTGCGGTCAGCGTGGCGCTGCTCGCCGCCGCCGCTCCGCTCGCTTGGGAGCTGGTGCGCCACTGGGACATCGCCAGCGGTTCCGAGCGCCAGTTGCGCCTGGAGCGGCGCACCTATCTGATGTCGACGCTGCTCACCTTCGTCTTCGCCACCCAGTTGGTCGCGTTGTTGCTGTTCGTTTTCAACGCCGACAAGATGGCGGTGATGTTCGTCGGCGCGATGTGCGCGGTGGGTACGCTCAACGCCAACGCCTTCGGCTTCCCGGCACTGATCGCGCAAATCGTGGTGTTCTTCCTCGCCGCCGCCTGGCTGGTGCTCAATCACGCCGATAGCCGCGCCTACGATTACCCGCTGGTGCGGGTGAAATACAGCCTGCTGCTCGGCATCCTGCCCTTCGT
>JAUYEK010000327.1 GCA_030691435.1 Sulfuricella sp.
GTACTGCACGCACTGGCGCACGATCGGCAGGTTGGCCTCGAAGTCCAGTTCGAATACCTTGAGCGGTTCCTTGACGTAGGTCGCCGGGGTGGCGATGGCGACCAGCGGCAGGATCACGTCGCATTTCTTGACGTGGTATTCGATCCACTCCTTGTTGATGGTGATGTCGCCTTCGAAGAAGTTGAAACGCGGGTTGGCCATCAGGTCGGTGACGCGCTCGCTGTACATGTCCATGCCGTACACTTCCCAGTCGGTGGTGTCGAGGATGCGCTTGGAAAGGTGATGGCCGATGAAGCCGTTCACGCCGAGTATCAAGACCTTTTTCATCGTTGTTCCTAAAATATTAAAATTGGTAATTCGTGCGCGTTATAAACCTTTGTCCATCGCCCACTTGCGCCTTGCCTGGCTGGCTCGGTCGAAAACCTGTTCGAGCGCTCCGCCGTCGCCCTTTTCCAGCATTTCATGCAAGCGCGTCAATTGTGCCTGGTAGGCATCGAGTTCGTGCAGCAACGCATCGCGGTTGGCGAGGCAGATGTCGCGCCACATCTCCGGGCTGCTGGCGGCAATCCGGGTGAAATCGCGGAAACCGCTGGCGGCGTGGTGGAACAGTTCTCCGGCGTTGGGCTTGGCGGCAATGTCGTCGACTAGCGCGAATGCCAGCAGATGGGGCAGGTGGCTGACCGCCGCGAACACGCTGTCGTGGTTGGCCGCCGTGGTGCGAGCAAGCTTTGCGCCGCACGCGCGCCAAGCCGCGTCGACGGTTTCCAGCGCGGCCGGGGTGTTTTCCGGCAGCGGGGTGAGAACCACGTTGCGCCCGCGATACAGGTCGGCACGCGCCGCCTTGACGCCGCTGTGCTCGGCGCCGGCAATCGGGTGGGCGGGTACGAACCATTCCAGATGCTTGGGCAGATGCCGGCGCGCCAGCGCCACCACGTCCTGCTTGGTGCTGCCGGCGTCGGTGACGACGGTGCCGGCTTGCAGGTGCGGCGCGATGTTGGCCATCACGGCGCCCATCTGGCCGACCGGCATGGCCAGCAGCACCAAGTCGGCACCCTGCACGGCATCGGCGGCATTGGCAGCGACCCGGTCGATCACCCGCATTTCCAGCGCGGCGTTCAAATTCTCCACGCTACGCCCGACACCGACCACCTCATTGACCGCGCCCGCTTCGCGCAAGGCCAGTGCCAGCGAGCCGCCGATCAGGCCGACGCCGAAGATCGCGAGTTTGTTAATCAAGGCCATTCGTGCCAGCGATCCATTATTGATTTTCACCGCAGAGGACG
>JAUYEK010000354.1 GCA_030691435.1 Sulfuricella sp.
TGCTGGAATGCGGCCAGTGGTCGAAGGAGCCGGCCCAGCGCCTGGATTTCAAGCGCGTCACCGGCGGCCTGCTGGTACAGGGTGCCGACCTGGCGCTATATAATGAACTCAAGGTGGTCACCAAGCGCGCCCCGACCGAGGCCGAGATGGCCGACCTGCTGTTTGCCTGGCGCGTGGCCAAGTTCGTCAAATCCAACGCCATCGTCTATGCCAAGGGCAAAATGACTATCGGCGTCGGCGCCGGCCAGATGAGCCGGATCAATTCCGCGCGCATCGCCGCCATCAAGGCCGAACATGCCGGCTTGCAGGTGAGCGGTTCGGTGATGGCCTCGGACGCGTTCTTCCCGTTCCGCGACGGCATCGATTCGGCCGCCCAGTCCGGCATCGTCGCCGTGATCCAGCCCGGCGGCTCGATGCGCGACGAAGAAGTGATCGCCGCTGCCGACGAGCATGGCATGGCGATGGTATTTACCGGAATGCGGCATTTTAGACATTAAGTTCTGGTGAGGCGTTAGGGGTGAGGAGTGAGGCGAAAACCCGCGGCATTGTGGGGTTTGACCTTCCGTCTCACCCCTCACCCTTCACCCCTCACGTTTATCTGGCTTAGGGTTAAACATGAAAATATTAGTCATTGGCAGCGGCGGACGTGAGCACGCGCTCGCCTGGAAACTGGCGCAAAGCCCGCGCTCGACCAGGATATTCGTCGCTCCCGGCAATGCCGGTACCGAACTCGAACCGGACCTGACCAACGTCGCCATCACCGCGATTCCCGAGCTGCTAGCATTCGCACAACAGGAAAAGGTCGCCTTTACCGTGGTCGGCCCGGAAGCGCCACTGGCCGCCGGTATCGTCGACGTCTTCCGTGCCGAGGGCCTGAAAATCTTCGGTCCGACCCAGTTCGCAGCGCAACTGGAAAGCTCCAAGGATTTCGCCAAAGCTTTCATGGTTCGGCACGGCATCCCCACCGCGACTTACGCCACCTTCACCGATGCAGCCCAGGCCCACGCCTACATAGCCCAGCAGGGCGCCCCCATTGTGATCAAGGCCGACGGCCTGGCAGCGGGCAAGGGCGTGGTCGTGGCTCAGGATCTGAACGAAGCGCACGCCGCCGTCGACATGATGCTGGCAGGGAACAAGCTGGGGGCCGCCGGCGCCCGGGTAGTGATCGAGGAATGCCTGCTCGGCGAGGAAGCCAGCTTCATCGTCATGGCCGACGGCAAGCACGTGCTGCCGCTCGCCACCAGCCAGGATCACAAGCGCCTGCTGGACGGAGACCGGGGCCCCAACACCGGCGGCATGGGCGCTTATTCGCCGGCTCCGGTGATCACCCCGGCGCTGCACGCGCGCGTGATGCGCGAAGTGATCGACCCGGTGATGCAGGGCATGGTGCAGGAAGGGGAAATGTTTACCGGTTTTCTCTACGCCGGCCTGATGGTAGACGCCAAGGGCAATCTCAAGGTGCTGGAATTCAACTGCCGCATGGGCGACCCGGAAACCCAGCCTATCATGCTGCGTCTGAAGAGCGATTTGCTGACCCTGGTGGAGCACGCCGTCAGCGGCACGCTCGACCAGGTCGAAGCGGAGTGGGATCGCCGCGCCGCGCTGGGCGTGGTGATGGCCGCCGCCAATTACCCAGACGACCCGCGCAAGGGTGATGTGATCAGCGGCCTGCCGCCGTTCACCGACCTGCTGGAAGAAACCCCGCGCGACTATCATGTATTCCATGCCGGCACCGCCATGAAGGACGGCAAGGTCGTCACCAGCGGCGGCCGCGTGCTGTGCGTCACCGCCTTGGGCGACAAGGTGCAGCTGGCGCAGCGGCGTGCTTACGAAATCGCCGAGCAGATCAAGTTCGACGGCTGCCAGATGCGGCACGACATCGGCTATCGGGCGATCGAAAAGAAAAGATAGCCGCAAAAAGGCACAAAAAACGCATGCAAAGAGGCGGTTTCTTTAATCTTGTGCTTTTTGTGCCTTTTCGTGGCCAATTGTTTGTTGACTCTCACTTTTTAGGCTGAAAATTATGACCACACCGTTCGTCGCCATCCTGATGGGCTCGGATTCCGATCTGCCCGTGATGAAAACCACCCTCGATACCCTGGCCTCTTTTGGTGTGCCCTACGAAGTCAGGATTTCCTCCGCCCACCGCACTCCGGCGGCCACGGCGGAATATGTGGCGGATGCGGACCAGCGCGGCTGCGCCGTGTTCATCGCCGCAGCCGGCTTGGCCGCGCATCTGGCAGGCGCAGTGGCCGCTCACACCATCCGTCCGGTAATCGGCGTGCCGATGGAAGGTGGGCCTCTCAATGGTTTCGACGCGCTGCTCTCCACCGTGCAGATGCCGGGCGGCATACCGGTAGCCTCGGTTGCCATCGGCAAGGCCGGTGCCAAAAATGCCGCTTACCTCGCCACCCAGATCCTGGCATTACAGGACAGCGGCCTGGCTCAACGCCTGAAAGACGACCGCGCCCGCACCGCCGAGCAGATCGCCGCCAAGAACCGGGAGCTGCAAGCCTCTCTGTAGGAGCGGCGCCCTCGCCGCGATTTTCAACCGCAAATCGCGCCGTGGCGGCGCTCCTACAAAATCATCTTTTCAACGAGAAAGGGACGAATGCCCTACTCCGCCGCCCTGATCCGAAAAGTGCGCGCCCACCTTAAAGGTGACGGAATCATCGCCTATGCCACCGAATCCTGCTACGGGCTGGGCTGCGACCCACGCAGCGCCCGCGCCGTGCGCCGCCTGCTCCAACTCAAGGGCAGACCGCAGTCCAAGGGCCTGATCCTGATCGCAGACCGCTTCAGCCGCCTGCGGCGCTACGTGCTGCCGCCCACGGCGGAACAATCGAAACAACTCGACCCAACCTGGCCAGGACCGCATACCTGGCTAATGCCTGCTTCCCGCCACACGCCGCACTGGCTACGCGGCAGGCATGAAAGCATTGCGGTGAGAGTGACCGCACACCCCGATGCCGCCGGATTATGCCGGATACTCGGCACGGCCCTGGTTTCGACCAGTGCCAACCGCGCCGGGCTGAAACCCCTCAAAACTTACGCTGCCTGCGTCAAAGCCTTCGGCCAGTGCGTTCTGGTGCTGCCCGGCCGAGTCGGCGCCCGAAAAACCCCTTCTACCATCCAGCACTTGATTAGCGGAAAGATCGTTCGCCCTTGACCATGAACCGCGACGCCGTCAAAACCTTTCTACTCGATCTGCAGGAACGCATCGTCTCCCTGCTGGAAAAAACCGACGGCAACAGCTTTTTGCGCGACGCCTGGCAGCGGCCCGAAGGCGGGGAGGGCTTAAGCTGCGTCCTTGAGGAGGGCAGGGTATTCGAGCGCGGCGGGGTGAATTTCTCTCACGTGCGCGGGCAAAAGCTGCCCGCCAGCGCCACGGCCAAACGTCCCGAGCTGGCCGGATACGGCTTTGAAGCGATAGGCCTGTCGCTGGTGCTACACCCGCGCAACCCTTATGTGCCCACCACCCATTTCAACCTGCGCTTCTTCTGCGCGCAACCGCCCGGCGCTGAGCCGGTTTGGTGGTTCGGCGGCGGCATGGATCTGACGCCTTATTACGGCTTCACCGAGGATACCGTGCATTTCCACCGCACCTGCCGCGATGCGCTGGCGCCGTTCGGCGCGGAATATCACCCCCGCTTCAAGCAATGGTGCGACGAATACTTTTACCTCAAGCACCGCAACGAGCCGCGCGGCATCGGCGGGATCTTCTTCGACGACTTCCATGAGCGCGACTTCGAGTTCAGCTTTGGCCTCGCACAAAGCGTCGGCGAGCACTTCCTCGCCGCCTACCTGCCCATCCTGCAGCGCCGCAGCGCCACGCCCTACGGCGAAAGGGAGCGGGATTTCCAGGCCTATCGCCGCGGACGTTACGTCGAATTCAACCTGGCGTGGGATCGCGGCACCCTGTTCGGCCTGCAATCGGGCGGGCGCACCGAGTCCATCCTGATGTCGTTGCCGCCCATCGTCAAATGGCGCTATGACTGGCAGCCGGACAAGGGTTCTGAGGAGGAACGGCTGTACCGCGAGTTTCTGGTGGCAAAAGACTGGCTACAGCCATAGCCAAGCCCGGCCAAAATAACTACACTTCGCATCAACGAGGGGGAGACCAATGCAGATATTCCGTACAAAAACCACAACACCGGACGACTTTAGCGAAACCGGGCTGAAAAAATGCCTATCCGCCTTCGACCTGACCTTCCTCGGCATCGGCGCGATTATCGGTACCGGCATCTTTGTCCTTACCGGCATCGCCGCCGCCACCCAAGCCGGCCCTGCCGTGGTGCTGTCGTTCATCGTCGCGGGCTTCGCCTGCGCCTTCGCGGCGCTGGCCTATTCCGAACTGGCCTCGGCAGTGGGCGGCTGCGGCAGCGCTTACGGCTACAGCTATGCGGCGTTCGGCGAGCTGGTGGCGTGGATGATCGGCTGGGATCTGATTCTCGAATACGGCGTCGCCACGGCGGCGGTGGCCAACGGCTGGTCGGGCTATTTCAACAACGCCCTCACCGCCATCGGCTTCGGCCTGCCCGAAGCGCTGACCAAGGCGCCCAGCCTGGGCGGCATCGTCAACCTGCCAGCGGCGGGGATCGTGCTGATCCTGATGGTGCTGCTGGCGATCGGCGTGCGCCAAAGCACGAAAATCAACACCGCGATGGTATTCGTCAAACTGCTGACCATCGCGGTATTCATCGGGGTAGCGTTGTTCAACATCAACCCTGAAAACTGGAACCCGTTCATGCCCTTTGGCTGGTCCGGCACCAGCCCGGAAGGCAAACCAGTCGGCGTGTTCGCCGGCGCGGCGATGGTATTTTTCGCCTATGTCGGCTTCGATGCCGTTTCCACCGCTACGGAGGAGGCCAAAAATCCGCAGCGCGACGTGCCGATCGGCATCATCACTTCGCTGGTGATCTGCACCCTGATCTATATCGTCGTTTCCGGCCTGCTCACCGGCATCGTGCCCTACACCGAGCTGAATGTGCCTTCGCCGGTGGCGCATTCGCTCCATCTGCTCGGCATCAACTGGGCCTCTGCGCTGGTAGCGACCGGCGTAATCGCCGGGCTGACCACGGTGATGCTGGTGCTTTATTACGGGCTGACCCGGGTGATTTTCGCCATGTCGCGCGATGGACTACTGTCGCCGTTCTTCGCCCGCGTCAACACTAAGACCCATACGCCTGTACGAGTCATCATCCTGTGCGGCCTGGTCATCGCCACCATCGCCGGCTTCATTCCGCTGGGCGAACTGGCCGAACTGGTCAACATCGGTACGCTGGCTGCCTTCGTGCTAGTGTGCCTGGGGGTGATTGTGCTGCGCGTCACCCAGCCGCTTCTGCACCGCCCGTTCAAGAACCCGCTGAATCCGTTCTTCCCTCTGCTCGGCGCATTTTCCTGCGGAGCGCTGATGGCCTTCCTACCGGCCACGACCTGGCTGCGTTTCACGGTCTGGCTGGTGATCGGGCTGATCGTGTACTTCGCCTACTCGATACGCCACAGCAAGCTGGCAGGCAAATCGGAATAGCCTTCCGATCAGAACGCTCAAATGGAAAAAAGGCGCCTAAGGGCGCCTTTTTTCCTGATGCGAGGGCGAACTATTTTTTCGGAATAGCTACCCAAGCGGTACAGTAGCCCTTAGGCGCAACTTCCGTGTCTCCCAGGAAAATCTTGCAGCCCCCCAGATCCTTCGGTGTCTTGCCAGGAACGAACTGAAGGCAATTAGTGCAGTCTTTATCGCCGCTCGGTGTGTCCTGATACTTCATCGAAGCACGCATCCCCGGATTGGTGGCGGCGAGCGCGTTGCCGGTAAAGGCCACTACCGGGATCATGGCGATTGCGGCGCCACCAGTCATGAGGAATTGGCGGCGGGCGGGCTTGAAGTCGTCTTTCACGATCACTCCTTTCGTTATGTGGTTAAAATCCCTTGCGGAACGCCTCGGGCACTGCCGAGGCTGGCCGTCCTGCATGAACCGGATCCGGTTTGGTGAACGGATATGCTATCTTGGCCATTTTTGCAGGCCTTGTAAACTGCCGCCGCCAAAATAAAAAAGCCGGCAACAAGCCGGCTTTTTTAAGCAGCGAAACCCGAATTACTTCAGGGTCATGATCCAGCCCACGATCTTCTTGATGTCTTCGTCCTTGAGGGCGGCATTGCCACCCTTAGGAGGCATAGGCACGGGGCCCCAGGCGTCCTTGCCGCCGGCGATGACTTTCTTGGTCAGAGTGTCCACGGCATTCTTGTCAGCCGCGTATTTCTTGGCCACATCCTTGTAAGCCGGGCCGACCACTTTGACGGCGACCTGATGGCAGGCCATGCAGCCGCTCTTTTGCGCCAGCGCGGTTTCATCCGCAGCAACGGCTTGTCCCGCTACCAGCAAGGCCGCAGCAGCGGCAATTCCCAGAATTGCTTTCATTTAATACTCCTTAGTTTAACTTGAGAAAAAAGTGACCCGCCATATTATCCAATTTTTCCGGTTTTGCATACGATTCCGCATGGGCTTCAGCCCATAGCGGATCGGAGTCCCCTTGTCTCGCCGTGGTCGCTGCGAGGCAGCGGGAACCCGGCGGTGACACTCCTTGCGGGTGTGGGGCAAACATGTAGCAGGATATCCATGTCCGGCATTATTATTTTTAATTTAACGTCCTGGCACACCCAGGCGTTGACAGCAGATATGCCGACTTGTGAAAGTCGCCGGGCAGCGCCGGCACATTACATGCCGTAGGGTCCCCTGCCTGCAACCATAGAATGGTTGAAACCGAACGCAGGTTCTGAGGAAGATGGGGCATAAACTGACGATGCTTTCCCTGCGCCGCCGCGCCCAAGCCGCCTGGCGTTTGCCGGTTACTTGCCGGCAGACCACGACTCAAATTCACAATCGCCATGTCGCTGTTCATGATTTCTGCCCTCCAGCCTCTGTTCCGCTAATTTCTTAAAACATTATCCGCCGATCGCCGCCATGACGCGGTTTTCACCGGAGCGTGGGCCACCGAAATCATGCCGGACAGGTTTGGATTGCAAAGCGCCCGTCAAGGCAGCCATCAAATCCGCTTCGGCAGTCCCTGCCCGAATCAATGCGCCGACATCCAGGGAAGCCTGCCCGTCGAGGCAGGTGTACAGCTTGCCGTCCGCCGACAGTCGGATGCGGTTGCAGGAAGCGCAGAAATGTTGCGACAGTGGCGTGATGAAACCGATGTTGAACCGTCCATCCGGCGACACCAGATACTTGGCCGGGCCACCGCCGGGAACCGCGCCGTCGATCAGACC
Source organism: Sulfuricella sp. (assembly GCA_030691435.1). Taxonomy (GTDB): domain Bacteria; phylum Pseudomonadota; class Gammaproteobacteria; order Burkholderiales; family Sulfuricellaceae; genus Sulfuricella. The sequence continues at coordinate 7,271 of JAUYEK010000354.1, forward strand.
GTAGCGTTGTTGCAGGCGTTGCTTCACCGGTTGCAAATTCACATGGCGTACCGACGATCCGGCCTTTCCCAGCGGCATGGTCTCGATCAGGCGCAGGATGAAACCACGTTCCGCGCAATACTTGACCATGGCGTCAATTTCGTCGTCGTTGATCCCGCCCATCACTACCATGTTGATCTTGACCAGCGTAAAGCCGGCTTCACTGGCGACATCCAGCCCATTCAAAACATTCGCCAGCGCATCGCGCCCGGTAATTTGCCTGAACCGCCCGGCATCCAGCGTATCCAGGCTGACATTGATACGCGCGATACCAGCCTGCCTGAGGGAACCCGCCAGATCGGCAAGGCGCGTGCCATTGGTGCTGAGGGACAAGTCGTCAAGGCCAGGAATCAGCCGCAAACGCCGCGCCAGATCGCTCAAGCCGGGCCGTGTCAGCGGTTCGCCACCGGTCAGGCGAACTTTCTTCAGCCCGGCGCGCGCAAGCAAGCCAACGACCCGTTCGATTTCATCGAACGTAAGCCAGTTGGATGGCGTGACGAAATTCTTGAAACCCGGCGGGATACAATAAGTGCAGCGCAGATCGCAACGGTCTGTCACAGACAGCCGCAGGTACTCGACGGTTCTGCCGCAACCATCCAGCAGTTTAATGGGGGGTGTCATGACGTGGTAACAGGAGGCGCGGGGCAGCCGGTGTTGCCGGCTACCCCGCGCCCTCTGGAAGGCTAGACTATCGGCCTGGGTTTGAAGCTCATGGCGGTGAAGTTGTGCTTGAACGGCGATTCGCCCACCTTGGTCAACGTCCCCCGCCCGAGCTTGTAGCGGTAGTTGTTGGTGACTGGGTCGGGCACCGCATGAACCACCGCATTGGCCGGCGCGCCGGGGAAGTTGAAGCTGGCCAGCGTCACCCCTTCGCGGATTTCGTCGGAGACGACAGCCACCGAGGTAAAGTAACCCTCCGTGGTCTGGATATGGCCTTCCTTCATCAGGTTGTCGAAGAACAGATCCGGGTCCTTGACACCCGTCGGCTGCCCGGTCTGCACGTAGACCGCGTCGTTGTAGACCTTGACCAGGTCGCCCGACTCGATGCCCCTGGGCTTGGCGTCGTTCGGATGGATGAAGATTGGCGGCCATGGCCAGCGCTGGAACAGGTGCGCCTTGCGCAGGTCGTCGAAAGCCGACTGCCAGGTTTCGCCGACGCGGCCGTTGGTCACCCATAGCTCGCCTTTTTCCTTCCTCGGCTTGGCGGCCTCGTAGAACTGGATCCAGCCGCCGAACTTCCATGGGCTTTTCAGCAGGATAGCCTTGCCCGAATGGGTGCTGAAGGCATACATGAACTGGCTTTGCACCTCGGCTTGCTCCATTTCGCCCCAGTTGTTGGCCGGATCGTGCAGGCGCTGGGTGCCGACCAGCTTGCCATCGCGCACCCGGATCGGCGTCTGGATGCCGGTGGTGCCGAGGGTGCGCAGCAGTTCCTGCGCCTTGACCCCCTTCTCCTTGGCCTGCATCACCAGCGGGTGGTAATTGAGCACACCGCCGCGCGAGAAGCGTGCCGCCTCCTCGAACACGTCGTTGGAGTTTTTCCAGTCGTAGCCCTCGAAGCCCATTTTCTTGGCAAACTGCTGCACCGCCCACCAGTCCGGCTTGGCTTCGCCCGGCGCATCGTAGAATTTGGAATACAGCCGCAAGCGCCGCTCGGAATTGCAGCGGGTGAAGTTGTCCTCGCCCCAGGTGGCTGCCGGCAGCACGATGTCGGCGATGTCGGTATTGATCGGCTCGACCGGGTAGATGTCGGAATCCACCAGCACCATGCCGCCGGAATCCACCCGTTTTTTCAGCACCTCGAAGATCGCGGCACGATCCAGACTGGCAATCTGGTTGGCGTTGCCGCGCGTCATGTCGATCAGCTTGGCCGCCAGGGTTTGCGAGGCCATCATCGCGGCCACCCAGGTGGTGCCGAACACCCAGGCGAACTTGACTTCGCCCGCCATGACCCAGCGGTCGAGGTTGAAATCCTTCTTGCGCCGCCCCGGATAGTTCTCCGGGTTGAGCCAGCCGGAGCCGCCGCCCGCCGACACCATGCCGCGCTGGTGGCCGCCGCCGCGCGAGATCATCTGCCCCGGCCGGTTGCCGGCGCCGCAGATCAGGCCCAGCGACACCAGCGAGGTGGTGTTCGAGTAGTTGTTGGTCCAGTAGTTGCCCTTCTCCAGCATGAACGAGGTCTTGGGGCGTGAACCGTCGGCCTTGGGCTTGGCGATCCACTCGGCGGCCTTTTTGATGTCGTCCGGGTTGAGGCCGGTGAGTTTCGCGGCCACGTCGAGCTTGGACTCCTCCTGGGAGAGGATGAATTTCTTGTAGTCCGCCCAGTCGCTCTGCCAGTTGCCCCAAGTGGTGCGCCACTGCCAGCCGGTGTTGCGGGTGCCGCGACCGTAGCCCTCATCCACTTCCCACTGGTTGGCGACCCATTTGTCGATAAACGCCTGATCCTGCCAGTTGTTCTCGATGACGATGCGCGCCATCGCCATGTGCAGCACCGAATCGGTGCCGGGGATGATGGGCAGCCATAGGCCGCGCCCCTGCGCCAGCGACCAGGCCACGCCCATGGTTTTGTGCGGGGTGACGAAAATGAATTTCTTTTCGCCCGGCATCATCCAGGTGGTGAATAGCGTGGTCTTGGTCTCGTAGGGATCGACGCCCGACAGGAAGGCCACCTCGCAGTCGGCCCAATCCTGATAGCTGGCGGCGAAGGAATCGATGCCCGCATCGTCCAGCCCGGTCGCGTCGTTGGTGTTGGCGCACTTGTCGTGCGGAGCGATGCTCGGCGTACCGATGGAGGTCATGCCCAGCCGGGTGATGGCGTAAGTATTCTCGAAATACTGGTAGGAATACATCTTGATTGCCCAGGCATGTTCGCCGTGCTTGGCAATGATGTATTTCGAGATGTCGGCCATCACGTCGGTGGCCAGATCCCAAGGCACCGGCGTGAGCTTGCCGCCAACGCGAATCATCGGATGCTGCAAACGCTCGCGGGTGCGGGTTTCCGGGTTGAAGCACTTTTGCGCCAGGGTGCCGCCACGGATGGAGCTGTTGCCGCCGACGTTGACCACGGTGGCGTCCCTGTCGGGCACGACGATGACATGGTGCGGCTTGCCGTTGTGGCTGACCACGGTGTGCTGGGCCGGGCTGGCCCAGGCACCCATCATGTTCTGATGGGGGAAGTCGGACTTGAAAGCGTTCTCGGAGGCTTTGGCGCCGCCGTCTTTGCCGACCGGCCAGCGATAGACCTTGTAGCCGCAGGCGATGGTGCAGTAGTCGCAGG
>JAUYEK010000368.1 GCA_030691435.1 Sulfuricella sp.
CCTGCCTGCGGATGCCTGGATGACCTATGGTCTGGGCGATGTGGTGTCAATGCGCCAGATGCTCAGCTCCGGCGACGCCCCCGCCGAGCGCAAACGGGTCGAACTGCAGAAGCTCGACGCCCTGCTCGGCTTCTGCGAAGCTACCGCCTGCCGCCACCAGACCATCCTGCGCTACTTCGGCGAGGAGCACCCCGGCGATTGCGGCCAGTGCGACAACTGCCTGGAACCCGTCGACACCTGGGACGCCACCCAGCCCGCGCAAATGGCGCTCTCCTGCGTCTACCGCACCGGCCAGCGCTTCGGCGTCGTCCACCTGATCGACGTCCTGCTCGGCAAGGCCACAGCAAAAGTCGAACAATTCAACCATCAGCAACTCACCACCTTCGGCATCGGCCAGACACTCTCCCAAACCCAGTGGAGCAGCATCTACCGCCAGTTGGTCGCCGCCGGACTGCTCAACGTGGATATCGAAGCCTACGGCGGCCTGCGCCTGACCGAAGAATCACGCCCGGTGTTGCGCGGCGAGCAGGAAGTCTGGTTGCGGCGCGATGCCGAGCCGGCCAAGAAAAGCCGAACCAGCAAGGCCGAACGCGGCGCCCGCGCCCGTGAAGCCTTCGCCGGAGCCAACGAAGACCCGCTGTGGCAAGCCCTCAAGGCCAAGCGTACCGAACTCGCCCGCGAACAAGGCGTACCGCCCTACGTCATCTTCCACGACAGCACCTTGCTGGAAATTCTCAACCGTCGCCCCGGCACCCTGAGAGAAATGGGCGAAATCACCGGCGTGGGCCAGGCCAAGCTGGCGAAATACGGCGACGAGTTTTTACAGGTGCTGGAGAATGCGGCAAACGGGGCTGGGTAATGTGTAGGCTGGGGTGACGAAGGAACCCCAGCATTCCTCTGCGTCATTTCGAGTCGGGAGTGTTGGGGTTCGCAAGCTCACCCCAACCTGCATGGGGGGTTATTCGACAACCTCATTATGTTTCACCCGGAAGCCGGCACCCTTGACATACCATTATTAGTATATACATAATGAAACATGTGGCAAATCGAAGAACACCGTCGCGTCGACAAACAACTTTCGGGTTCCGTCCCTGTTGAGGTTCTGAAGCGTTACGAGAAATGGAAAGATATTGCCAGAATCTCGGGGCCGCCCGGATTGCAAGCCATCAAGGGGTTTCACGACGAAGCTCTGTCTGGCGAGTGGAAGGGTCACCGTTCTTCCCGGCTCGGGCTCCAGTGGCGGGTGATTTACCGAGTTGTCGCCAACGTGTTGCTGATCCAGGTTGTTCAAGTTACTGCCCATGATTACAGGAGACCATGAAATGAAAGAATTCCGTCCTGCGAAAAAACGAGTTGAGGTCTCGGTGGGGGAGTCTGTCCGTATCTTGCGCGAATTCCAGGAACTAAGCCAAAGCCAACTCTCCGGGCTCACGGGCATCCCTCAATCCACCATCTCAGCCATCGAGAACGGACGAGTGAACTTAGGTGTCGAGCGCGCGAAGGTTCTTGCCCGTGCCCTCAAGTGCCATCCCGCCGTACTCGTGTTTCCCGGCTGGGAGATTCCGCTTGAGCATGCAGCATAAGCTTGCGGTCAAACGGATCTGAACACAAGGTTGGGGTGAGCCCGCGAACCCCACAGATGCCGGTGGATTGGCTCACTCCGGCACTGTCCATTCCAGGCGGATTTTGCCGCTTTTTTCCGCGCCCAGCGCGGCCAGCAATTCCGGCAATAGTTCACCCATCTGTGTGTCGAGTTTCCAGGGCGGATTGATGATCGTCATGCCGCTGCCGTTGAGTTGGAAGTTGTTGAGCGGGGCGAGATGAATTTCCGCGGTGAGTATCGGCTTGATCCCGCTGGCAGCCAGTTGGCGGTGAAAATGGCGTACCGGTTCCGGGCTTTTGATCGGGTACCAGATGGCATAGGTGCCGGTTGGAAAGCGTTTGTGCGCTTCTTTCAGGCCGCTCAGCAGGCGGCGGAACTCGTCCGGCTCTTCGTAGGGCGGATCGAGCAGCACCAGGGCGCGCCGGCTTTCCGGCGGCAACTGCGACTTCAGCGCCAGCGCGGCGTCCAACGGCTGGATGCGCACCTGGCGGTCGTCGCGGAACAATCGCTCCAGCGCACTCAGCGCATCCGGGTGGATGTCGCTCAGCAGCAGCTTGTCCTGCGGGCGCAACAGCGCGCGCGCCAAGCGCGGCGAACCGGGGTAGCTGGTCAGCCGGCCCTCGGCGTCCGGCAGGCCCAGGCGGCGCACCAGGTTGAGAAAATCGGCGAAAGCCGACGAAGGATGGGGAAATGCCAGTACGCGCAAAATCCCCTCTGCCGCCTCGCCGGTCTTGGCGGCCAGTTCGCCGCGCAGGCTGTAGGAGCCATCGCTGGCGTGCGCGTCGAGCACGGTAAAACCCTTTTCCTTCAGCTTGAAATGTTCGATCAGCAGCATCAGGATGAGATGCTTGAATACGTCGCAAAAGTTGCCGGCATGGTAGCCGTGGCGGTAATTCATCAGAAGATAGTCCCGGTCATGGAAGGCGCGATTAAGGTAGATGGGAATTATAAGCCAAACGGCCATTGATTTCCTTGCTCCCAAAACCCGCTGCCTTGAGTTAAGCTACGCATTTCCTCAAGCACCTGACCAAAACCAATGGCCCAATATGTAATGTCCATGCTCCGCGTGAGCAAGATCGTTCCTCCCAAGCGTCAAATCATCAAGGATATTTCGCTGAGTTTCTTCCCCGGCGCCAAGATCGGCCTGCTGGGCCTGAACGGCTCGGGCAAGTCCACCGTGCTGCGTATCATGGCAGGCGTGGACAAGGAATACGATGGCGAGGTGCAGCACCTGCCCAATATCTCCATCGGCTACCTGGCGCAGGAGCCGCAACTCGACCCGGCCAAGACCGTGCGCGAGGAAGTCGAATCGGCCTTGGGCGAAGTGATGCAGGCCCAGAAGAAGCTGGAGGAAATCTACGCCGCCTATGCCGAGCCGGATGCCGACTTCGACAAGCTGGCCGAGGAACAGGGGCGACTGGAAGCCATCATCGCCACCTCCGGTTCCGATTCCGAACATCAACTGGAAGTTGCCGCCGACGCGCTGCGCCTGCCGCCGTGGGACGCCAAAATAGAACAACTTTCCGGCGGCGAGAAACGCCGCGTCGC
>JAUYEK010000384.1 GCA_030691435.1 Sulfuricella sp.
CGCATTCGCGCCGGGGGCGGCGCTCCTACAGGCACGAACATTCCAATGGACAATCTGGGTTTAAACCACCTGGCCCATCTTGAAGATCGGCAGATACATGGCGATAACCAGGCCGCCGATGATTACGCCCAGAACTGCCATGATTATCGGCTCCATCAGGCTGGAAAGCGCTGCCACGGCATCGTCCACTTCGGCTTCGTAAAAATCGGCCACCTTGGAGAGCATGGAGTCCAAAGCGCCGGACTCCTCGCCGATGGCGACCATTTGCAAGACCATGTTGGGAAACAGATTGCTGTTCTGCATCGCCACCGTCAGGCTGGTGCCGGTACTGACTTCGCTCTGGATTTTTTTGGTGGCGTCAAAATACAGGGCGTTGCCGGCTGCGCCGCCAACCGAGTCCAGTGCTTCAACCAATGGTACGCCAGCGGCAAACATGGTGGACAGGGTACGGGTCCAGCGCGCAATAGTGGCTTTTTCGATCACCGGGCCGAAAATTGGCAGATGGAGAGACAAGCGATCCATGAAGTACTGCATTTTCTTCGAGCGCTTCCAGGTGTAGAAAAAGAACTGGAGTGCGCCATAGATTGAGCCAAAAATCGCCCACCAGTAGGCAACGAAAAAGTCGGAGATGGCCATTACCACCAGAGTCGGAGTGGGCAGGTCGGCGCCAAAGCTGGAAAACAGTTCCTTGAACGCCGGCACCACGAAGATCATGATGATTGCCGTGATGACGAAAGCGACGACGAGAATGGAGATGGGGTAGAACAGCGCCGATTTGATTTTGCTTTTGATGGCAAGAATCTTTTCCTTGTAGGTCGCAAGGCGATCCAGCACCGTGTCGATAATACCCGCCTGTTCGCCCGCATTGACCAGGTTGCAGTACAGCGCGTCGAAATACAAAGGGTATTTGCGGAATGCCTGGCTCATGCTGCTGCCGGTTTCGATATCAGCCTTGAGGTCGCCAAGCAGCTTAGATACGGCGGGATTGCTATGCCCTTTGCCGACGATGTCGAAGGATTGCAGCAGAGGGACGCCCGCCTTCATCATGACGGCCAGTTGCCGTGTGAAGAGGGAGATGTCCTTCTCGGTGACTTTCTTGCCTTTTTTGAAACCGCCTTGCTTTTTAACCTTGAGAACAGTGACGCCTTGCCGCCGCAGCATGGTATGCACTACCGCCGCACCCGGTGCGCTCATCTCGCCCTTTACGGCTTTGCCTTTTTTATCCGTGCCCTCCCAAGCGAAGAGAAGGTCTTTCACTGCTGCTTTTTTTGCGACGGCCATGCTTATCCCTTTACTCGTTGGTGATGGCTTCAATTTCTTCCAGCGTTGTCAGTCCGGCTTTCACCTTGAGCAGGCCGGATTGACGCAGGTCACGTACGCCTTCGCGTTTCGCCTGGTCGGCGATGTCATGCGCGGTGCCGTTTTTCATGATGATGCGGCTCATTTCGTCGCTGATCGGCATGACTTGATAGACGCCGACTCGCCCCTTGTAGCCGGTGCCCTTGCAGATTTCGCAACCGACATGGCCATAAGGCTGCCAGCTGCCATCGAGATCTTCTTCAGTATAGCCTGCACGCAATAGCGCCTCCCTGGGAATGTCGATGGGTTGTTTGCACTTGCACAGGCGCCGCGCCAGGCGCTGTGCGGTAATCAGGATGACTGCGGAGGCGATGTTGAAAGGGGCGACTCCCATGTTCATCAGGCGGGTCAATGTACCGGGCGCATCGTTGGTGTGCAGGGTGGACAGAACCATGTGGCCGGTTTGCGCGGCCTTGATCGAGATGTCCGCCGTTTCCAGGTCGCGGATCTCACCCACCATGATGACATCCGGATCCTGACGCAGGAAGGACTTGAGCGCGGCAGCGAAAGTCAGTCCGGCCTTGTCGTTGAAGTTGACCTGGTTGACGCCGGGAAGGTTGATCTCGGCAGGGTCTTCCGCGGTGGAGATGTTGATGCCCGGTTCGTT
>JAUYEK010000391.1 GCA_030691435.1 Sulfuricella sp.
TTCCCTGTAGAAGCGGCCTTGGCCGCGATTGGCAGCCATCGCGGCCAAGGCCGCTCCTACATAAAACTTATTTACTTCGGAGTAGACAATATGCACTTTACCCCTTTCATCCGTGCCTTTTCCCTGCGTATTTTCCTGGCCATTGCCTTGTCTCTTGTCGGGTTCGCTGCAAAAGCAGATATCCATCCCGGCAAGGAATATGAAGTGCTTTCCCCGTCACAAGTCGTTGAAACCGGAAAAAAGATCGAGGTTCTGGAAATTTTTTCCTACACCTGCCCACATTGTTTCGACCTCGAAGCGGATATCAACAAATGGGCGAAACAGCTCCCCAAGGATGTCGAGTACCGCCGCTTGCCGGTGATTTTTAGTGATTCCTTGATTCCTCTTGCCAAGGTATTTTATACCTTCGAAGCCATGGGGCTGACCGAAAGGCTGCACGGCGAATTTTTCAATGCCATTCATGTCCATCGCGCTCGCCTGGATAACGACAATGCCATCTTTGACTGGGTTGAAAAACAGGGCATTCCGCGGAAGAGCTTTATCGATACCTATTCTTCCTTCTCGACCCAGAGCAAGGCATTGCGCGCGAAACAACTTACCAGGGCCTATGGTATCAGTGGCGTTCCCGCAGTTATCGTGGACGGCAAATATCGCACCTCCGTATCGAACACCGGCAGCCATGCCGGCTTGCTGTCGGCTCTCGACCAGTTGATCAGGCAGGCACGGCAGGAACGCGCCGGCAAGTAGGAGAAATATCTGACCTGTCTACCATGAGCACCTCCGTCATTCTGATCGACGACCACCCCCTGTTTCGCAAAGGATTGTCGCACCTGCTCGAGGCCGGTGAAGAAGGAATCACGGTTGCCGGGCAGTTTGCCGAGATAGGCGGCGTCCTCGACTGGCTGCGGGACGGAGGGCGCGCGGAAGTTGCCTTGCTGGATCGCAACCTGCGTGACGAGGACGGACTGACCCTGGTTCCCGAACTGAAGCGATGCGGCATCAAGGTGATCATGCTGACCGTTGCGGATGAAGCCCACGAAATCCGGGAGGCCATAAAGCGAGGTGTTGATGGCTACGTATCCAAAACCAGCGAGCCGGCGCAGATTCTTCAGGCAATATCTGCTGTCGCACGGGGTTCTGGGCTACCTCATTCTCCCATCATGGATGAAACCATGCAGGGAAAGCTGGCATCGGATGCCAGCAGCAAGCTTACAACCCGCGAACTGGAAATCGTCGGCCTGGTTGCACGCGGCATGAGCAACAAGGCAATCGGCGACGAACTGGGCCTTTCGGACA
>JAUYEK010000406.1 GCA_030691435.1 Sulfuricella sp.
ATCGCGGCCAAGGCCGCTTCTACAGGGAAACCCGGGTTAATGTGTCGATGGCTCTCTAACCTTGACCAGGCTGGATGGAATGTCGTTCTGTGCGAGCAAGGTGCGAGAGCGGTTCATGTCCTCGATGTTGGCGAAAGGGCCGATGCGTACCCGGTGCCAGACCCCTTTGTCGGGGATGTCCGCCGTCTGAATTACCGCTTCCAGGCCGAGGAGGGCTAGGCGCGCCTTCATGTTGTCGGCTTCGGTCGCCGCCTGAAATGAACCGACCTGAAGAAAATAGCTATCCTTTGCGGCGCCTTCCTGCTTTGTGGCCTGCTTGATTTCCTGTTCCGACACCGGTTCCTCGCTGCCAGGCAGGATGGTATAGAAATCAAACCGGGGCTTGCTGGAGGGCTTGCCGTTCTTGCCGGCCACTTCGGTCGGCGCAGCCTTTTGCGCGCCGCCGTCATTTTTTGTCGCTGCCTTGGCGGCTTCCTCAGTCTGGTTGTCCCGGCTGGCGAAGGGCTTGGGGCTGAAGTTAATGTACAGGGCAACACTGATCGCTACGGCGAGACCGACGATCAGCCCGATCAAGACGCCCGTAAATAATGGGCTACCCTCTTTTCTGGAGGAAGAGCGGTCAGGTTTTTTGTAATCGCGGCTCATAATTTACCAAATCTACATTTTTTCCGGGCTGCCGACGCCAAGCAGCGTCAACCCATTGCACAACACTTGCCGGACGGCGGTAATCAGCGCCAGGCGGGCCAGTCGCAGCGTGTTGTCCGGGACCAGAAACTGTTCCGCATTATAGTAACTGTGAAACTCGCCCGCCAGATCCTTGAGGTAATAGGCGATCAGGTGGGGGGAAAGTTCCCTGGCCGCGCTTTCCACAATACCCGAATAGTCGTTCAACAGGTTCAACAGGGCCAGCTCGTGCTTGCCGTTCAGGGCGCCGGTTTCCGCATCGGCCAGCTCCGCGGCATCGCCCCCCCACTGCCCCAGCACGCTGCAGATTCGGGCATGAGCATACTGGATGTAGTACACCGGGTTCTCGTTGCTCTGCGATTTGGCCAGTTCCAGGTCGAAGTCGAGGTGCTGGTCGCTTTTGCGCAGCACGTAAAAAAACCGCGCGGCATCGTTGCCGACTTCCACGCGCAGCTCGCGCAAGGTGACGAAATTGCCGCTGCGCGTGGACATCGGCAGCTTTTCCGCGCCGCGCCAGAGCACGGCGAACTGAACCAGGGCGATGACCAGTTGCTCGGCATCCAGTCCCAGTGCGGCCAGCGCGCCTTTGACGCGGGCAATGTAGCCATGGTGGTCCGCGCCCCAGACATTAACGATACGGTCGAAGCCGCGTTCGTACTTGTTCAGGTGATAGGCG
>JAUYEK010000409.1 GCA_030691435.1 Sulfuricella sp.
CGGCCAGCAGCGCCTGGAGAATCGGGTGATCCGGCACGCGCAGGCCGACGGTCTTGCGCTTCGGGTGCTGCAATCGCTTCGGCACCTCCCGCGTCGCCTCCAGGATAAAAGTGTAGCAGCCCGGCGTATTCGCCTTGAGCAGCCGGAACTGGCGGTTGTCCACTTTGGCATAAACGGAAATCTCGGCCAGGTCGCGGCATACCAGGGTAAGCGGATGGTCTTCATCCACACCGCGGATCGCGCGGATGCGCTGCTGCGCCTCCTTGTCGCCCAGGCCGCAACCCAGAGCGTAACTGGCGTCGGTCGGATAGGCGATCACGCCACCGTTGCGAATGATTTCCACCGTCTGGTGAATCAGGCGCGGCTGCGGATTTTCGGGATGAATGACAAAAAACTGGGCCATGATCGTTAGTATGTAGGGCGGATGAGCGCAGCGTTATCCGCCGTATAAGGAGCCCCTGCGGCGGAAGGCGCTTCGCTTTTCCGCCCTACATGCTCAGGACTCATTTCCGGCCAGTCGTGCCACACCGGCTTGCAGCCGGACGGCAACGCAGGCAAACGGCCCAGATCCATGTAGCTTTCGCCCACGCCGTGGAAATCGGAACCGCAGGAAGCCAGCAAATCGAATTCCCTGGCAAAGCTGGCAAATTGAATGAACTGCTCGGCGGTATGGTTGCCCGTCACCACTTCGATCGCCTCGCCGCCGGCTTCCTTGAAATCGGCGATCAGGTTGCCCAGATTGGTCCTGCCCAGATCATAGCGGCCAGGATGGGCGAGCACCGCGATCCCGCCGCTCGCGCGAATCCAGCCGATTGCATCGGAAAAATCGGCCCAGCGGTGCTCCACATAGCCCGGCTTGCCCTTGACCAGGTATTTTTTGAACACGGTACGGGTATCCTTGACGATGCCCTTTGCCACCAGAAAGCGGGCAAAGTGGGTGCGGCTGATGATGCCCGGATTAGCGGCATAAGCATAGGCGCCCTCCAAACTGCCCGGGATGCCGGCCCTTTCCAGCTCGGCGGCGATGCGCATGGCGCGTTCGCCGCGACCGGCACGAATCGCGGCCAGGCCGTCTCGCAGCGGCCCGTAAGCGGGGGCTATGTGCAAGCCGACGATGTGTACGCTGCGTTTGTTCCACGTTGCCGAAATCTCGACGCCATTGACCAGCGCAATGCCAGCCTCGACCGCAACCGCGCGCGCCTCGTCCAGTCCGGCGACATCGTCATGATCGGTTAGCGCCAGCACCCTGACGCCTTGGGCGGCGGCCCGCCGAACCAGCTCGGAAGGAGTGAACAAACCATCGGAAATGGTTGAGTGACTATGCAAGTCAATAACGGAAGACATTTATGGCGGGCTTGTTAAAACAACCCGAATCATAGCAAAATACGGGTCTCGATGAAATGATGCGTGATAAGATCAGCCCTGATGAAATTCCTTTTCGACCTGTTTCCCATCATCCTGTTTTTTGCCGCCTACAAGTTCTACGGCATTTTCACCGCCACTGCGGTAGCCATAGTCGCGACATTTGCCCAGATCGGCTGGGTCTGGTTCCGCCACCGCCAGGTCGACAAGATGCTGTGGATCAGCCTGGCGATCATCACGGTGTTCGGCGGCGCGACCCTGCTCCTGCACGATGAAACCTTCATCAAGTGGAAACCGACCGTACTCTACTGGCTGTTCGCCGGTGTGCTGCTGATCGGCCAGATCGCCTTCAGGAAAAACCTGATTAAAGCCATGATGGGTAAGCAGATGGTTCTGCCGGAAAACATCTGGCACAGACTGAATCTGGGCTGGGCCAGCTTTTTCACCGTGGTTGGATTCATCAACCTGTACGTGGCCTTCAACTTTTCCACCGACATCTGGGTCAACTTCAAATTGTTCGGCATCCTGGGCCTGATGCTGATATTCGTCCTCGGCCAAGGCATGTTGCTGGCAAAATACGTTGTTGAAGTTGAAGAGAACAAGGACGCCCAGTCATGAGCACACCGGAAAAAATTCGCGAACGACTCGCCCCGCTTTCCCCGGAACGCCTGGAAATCGAGGATGAAAGCGCCCGTCATGCCGGCCATGAAGGCGCCAAGGGCGGCGGCGGACACTACCGTCTGACTATCGTTTCCGCCCAGTTCGCCGGCAAATCTCCGATTGCCAGACACCGCATGATCAACGAACTGCTGGGAGAAATGCTGCAAAAAGAGATACACGCAATCAGCATAAAAGCGTACACTCCCGGCGAGAATTAGAGACTATAATCAACCTTCAAAGTTTTTTTAACCAAAGGATGTTATTGATGTTTTCATACAAATCCCGAATTCTTGCAGTCTCTATCGGCAGCATGCTCACCCTCGCTTCGTGCAACGCTCAGGATGGCGACAAATCCGCCGCGGCACCCGCTGTCAGCGCTACAGCAGCCATCGCCACGGTGAATGGCTCCCCGATCAGCCAGGCACGCTTCAACTTCCTGCTCCAGCAATCCCAGCAGCAAGGCCAACCGGATTCCCCCGAAGTGCGGAAAAACATTCGTGAAAAGCTGATTATCGAGGAAGTCGTTGCCCAGGAAGCACTCAAGAAAGGCATAGACAAGCTGGCCGATGTGAACACCCAGATCGACCTCGCACGGCAAACCATACTGATCCGCACTTACCTGCAGGACTTCATCAAGAACAACCCCCTCGGCGATGATGTATTGAAAGCCGAATACGACAAAATAAAATCCCAGATGGGCGACAAGGAATACCACGCTCGCCACATCCTGGTGGAAAAGGAAGCCGAAGCAAAAGACATCATTGCCAGGCTGAAAAAAGGCGAGAAATTCGAGAAGCTGGCCGAAAAATCGAAAGACCCCGGCTCCAAGGCCAAGGGTGGCGATCTGGGATGGGCCGCCCCGGCTAATTTCGTACCGGAATTCAGCGCCGCCATGACCAAGCTGCAGAAAGGCCAGTACACCGCCGAAGCGGTGAAGAGCCAGTTCGGCTGGCACATCATCAAGCTCGAGGACTCGCGCACGATGCAGGCGCCACCCTTCGACGAGGTAAAACAGAACCTGCGCCAGCGCGCGCAGCAACAGCAAATCGACAAGATGATCTCCGATTTGCGCGCCAAGGCCAAGGTTGAAGAAAAGACAGAAACGGCAGCTGACAAGAAGTAACGCAGCGAACACCCCGCAACAATGAACAAGGGCGCCACTGGCGCCCTTGTTCATTGTTGCCAGCCCGGCGGGGTCAGGCGGCGATTTTTTCTGCTTGTGTCGGATGACCTCGCTTGCTGGCGTTCAATACCTCAACGCCGACAACGTTCCCGTTCTCGTCGAAATCCAGAATGATGCCAGGCTGAACCTCCTCGGATTCGAGCACCTTGGATTCTGCCAAGCGCAGATAAAGCGCGTCCACTTCGGGGTCGTAATC
>JAUYEK010000432.1 GCA_030691435.1 Sulfuricella sp.
GCCGGTTACGGCGCCTGCAGCCACGGCCGTAGCGGTAGCGCCTGCCCAGCCTTTAAGCGGCGGGGGGCGCAAGGAGTCGACCGTCAATTACGAGCTGGATAAGACCATCAAGCATGTCAAGTCGCCGGTGGGGAGCATCAAGCGCCTATCCGTGGCTGTCGTGGTAAATCACAAGAAATCCACGGGCAAGGATGGGAAGGTTAGCACCAAGCCTTTGACTGGCGCAGAAATGACGCAGATCAGCAATCTCGTCAAGGAAGCCATGGGTTACAGACAGGACCGTGGCGATACGCTGAATGTGGTGAATGCTTCATTCAGCGTGGTGACGGAGGAAATTCCGGCGGCACCGGTCTGGAAAGATCCGGCAACGATTTCTCTGGTCAAGGAGATCGCCAAGAACCTGCTGATTGCCGGGATTGTGTTCTTTATAGTGTTCAAGGTGCTGCGCCCCCTGCTGAAGGAGCTTTCGACTCCGCCGCCAGTGGTTCAGAAGAAGGCAGAGGCTGAAGGTTTCGCGCTTGCGCCAACTCTGGGGTATGAGGAGCGCTTGCGGTCAGTCAAGGAACTGGCGCGTCAGGAACCGAAAGTGGTGGCTACCGTGGTCAAGGATTGGATTGGCCCATGAGTGAAGATGGGGTCCAGAAAAGCGCTATTTTGCTGATGGCCTTGGGCGAGGAGGAGGCTGCTGAAGTATTTAAACATCTCGGCCCCAAGGAGGTTCAGAAACTCGGGACTGCCATGGCAGCCCTGGATAGCGTCAGCCGCGTCCAGGTGGAGCGGGTGATGCATGACTTCATGTTCCAGGCAGGAGAAAAGGCCGGCCTGGCTGATTCTGATGAATATATCCGCAGTGTGCTGACCAAGGCGCTAGGTTCGGATAAAGCGGCTAACCTGATCGAGCGAATCCTGCATGGCGGCGATACCAGCGGTATCGAAGGCCTGAAGTGGATGGACGGTGCTTCCGTGGCCGAGTTGATCAAGAATGAGCACCCTCAGATTATTGCCACCATTCTGGTTCATCTTGAGCGGGATCAGGCCAGTGAGATACTGGGTCTTTTTACCGAGCGTCTGCGCAACGATGTGGTGTTGCGTATTGCCACGCTGGACGGAATTCAGCCTTCTGCGCTGAAAGAATTGAACGATGTGCTGACCAAGTTGCTGGCAGGAGCCAGCAATCTCAAGAAAAGCGTGATGGGCGGCGTCAGGGCAGCGGCAGAAATTCTGAACTACGTCGGCACCGCTAATGAAACCGCGATCATAGCCAGCGTGCGCGATTACGACCCCGAACTGGCACAGAAAATCCAGGATGAGATGTTCGTCTTCGAGAACCTGCTCGATATCGACGATCGTTCTATCCAGTTGCTGTTGCGAGAGGTGCAGTCGGAATCCCTGATTATCGCGCTTAAGGGTACGAGCGAGGAGCTGCGCGAGAAAATCTTCAAGAACATGTCGCAGCGGGCTTCTGAAATGTTGCGCGATGATCTCGAGGCCAAGGGGCCAGTGCGCGTCAGCGAAGTCGAGGCGGAACAGAAGGAAATTCTCAAGGTCGTGCGCAAGCTGGCCGACGAAGGCCAGATCGTGATCGGCGGCGCAGGCGAGGAAAGCTTTGTCTAGCAATATCATTCCCAAGGAGCAATTGAGCGCTTATCAGCGCTGGGAGCTGAATTCACTGGATGGATCGGCAGGCTCGACTGTGCCGTTGCCGACGGCCGAAGAGGTCGAGAATATCCATCAGCAGGCTTACCAGGAAGGATTTGCCGCCGGTTACCGGGAGGGCAAGGGCAAGGTCGATGCAGAGCTGGCGCGGCTGGCGCAACTGATGTCGGTGCTGGATGGGGCTCTGAACCAGTTCGATGAAACATTGACACAGAACCTGCTTTCCCTGGCGCTGGATGTCGCCAAGCAAATGTTGCGCGAGGCTTTACGAGTGCGACCGGAGCTGGTTCTGCCGGTGATTCGCGAGGCGGTGAACAGCCTGCCTCAGGCCAGCCAGCATCCGCACCTAAAATTGCATCCGGAGGACGCGGCTCTGGTGCGATCGCTGATGGCGGACGAGCTGAATCACTTTCATTGGAAGCTGATTGAAGACGGTCGCGTGGAGCGGGGCGGGTGCCGAGTGGAAACGACGAACAGCGAGATTGACGCAACCATGGAGAATCGCTGGAAAAGGATACTCGTCGCCCTGGGCAGTGAAGGTGCATGGCTTGAACCATGAAATGAGCCGTAGGGTGATGGGTGATGAGGAATGGGTGATGAAAACCTCTCGACCATCACTCATCCCCCATTACCCATCGCTCCATTTGGTTGCCGGCTCGTCAGGCTTAGGCTTATGACGCCTCCCTCTGAGCGCTGGAATGGTTTTCTGCGGGAATGCGGTGAGACCGTTTCCGCCGTCAGCCCCTGGCTCTTGACCGGTCGTCTGACCCGGGTTGCCGGGCTGGTGATGGAGGCGGTGGGGCTGAGGCTTGCAGTAGGCGGCAGTTGTACCGTTCACCTGCCTGACGGGCATGATGTAGATGCCGAAGTGGTCGGTTTCTCCGGTGAAAAATTGTTCCTCATGCCCTCCACCGATGTGTACGGTCTGGTGCCGGGGGCACGGGTGACACCGGTAGATACCCCGGTGCAACGTGTCTCCGTGCAGGGCGGGTCACCGCACTTGCGGCGCCGTACTGAAGACCGTGTGCGCCAGGTTCAGGTGGGCAACGAGTTGCTGGGGCGCATTCTTGACGGTGCCGGACGTCCGCTGGATCTTCTCGGGCCTCTGAATCTGGCTCACCAGGTACCGCTGCACAGCCGTCCCTGCAATCCCCTTAGCCGAGCCCCTATCCGGCAAGTTCTGGATGTCGGCGTGCGCGCCATCAATGCCTTGCTGACCGTCGGGCGTGGGCAGCGCATGGGGCTTTTTGCCGGCAGCGGTATCGGCAAGAGTATTTTGCTCGGCATGATGGCGCGTTTTACCAGCGCAGATGTGATCGTGGTCGGCCTGATCGGCGAGCGTGGCCGCGAGGTAAAGGAATTCATCGAAAACATCCTGGGTCCCGCCGGGTTGGCGCGTTCCGTGGTGGTCGCCGCACCGGCCGACACGCCGCCATTGTTGCGGCTGCACGGTGCGGCTTATGCGACGTCGATCGCCGAGTATTTTCGCGATCAGGGCAAGCATGTCCTGTTGATCATGGATTCGCTCACACGTTTTGCCATGGCTCAACGCGAAATTGCCTTGGCCATTGGCGAGCCGCCGGCGACCAAAGGTTATCCGCCCTCGGTATTCGCCAAGCTGCCGCAGCTGGTCGAGCGCGCCGGCAACGGCCAGGCGGGCGGGGGATCCATCACCGCGTTTTATACCGTGCTGGTGGAGGGGGATGACCAGCAGGATCCCATCGCGGACAGCGCCCGTGCCATTCTTGATGGCCACATCGTGTTGTCGCGCAGCCTTTCCGACCAGGGGCATTATCCTGCTATCGATATAGAAGCTTCGGTCAGTCGGGCGATCACCGAACTGCTTGCGCCGGAGGACTTGGCCCGGGTGCGCAGGTTCAAGCTGCTTTATTCCCGCTTCCAGCGCAGCCGGGACCTGATCAGCGTGGGCGCCTATGTCAAGGGCAGTGACCCTTTGCTGGACGAGGCAATGGCGCTTTATCCGCAGCTGGAAGCTTTCCTGCAGCAGGATATGCGCCAGAGCGAGAACTATGCGGACAGCCGCAGCCGCCTGGCCGCAATGTTCAATACTTAAAAACAGGCGAGAGGCTGTTGTCGCTTCGCTGTTTTTCCTATAGCCCCTAGCCCTTAACCCCGATATGCCGCGGCGATTTCCTCTTCAGCCCCTTCTTGACCTTGCCCAGAATCATACCGATGCTGCGGCGCGCGATCTGCACACGCTTAAGGTCAAGTGGCAGGAAGCAGAGGAAAAGTTCCGGCAGTTGGCCGCATATCGTGAAGATTACCGGGCAAAGTTGTTGCAGACCACGAAGCTGGGTATGCAGGTGAGCTCGCTCAGGGATTTTCAACTGTTTCTCGGCAAGATCGAGGTCGCCATCCGCCAGCAGGCAGAAGAGGTGGGTCGCTGCAAAAAAAACTGGGAAGACGGGCGTCATGAATGGCAGGCGAAGCAGCGCAAACTCAAGGCCTTCGATACGCTGTCGCAACGTCATCTGAGCAGTGAGCGGAAGCGTGAGGACAAGCTCGAGCAGCGCGAGCAGGATGAGCTTTCCGGCAATAAATTCGAGCAAGAAAAGTCAACGGACCCCCCGCACTCCTGATGGTGGTATGCGTCTTGCTTTGTATCGGTTGAACCTAACGGTCATGGCGAACCACCGCCTAGAAGATGAAGCAGCGATTCGCCATGACCGTTTCCCTCTCTCCTAACTCTCTCCCGGAGGGAGAGAGGGACGAGGTCTCGCTTCGCGAGTTTCACGTTATAACGACTGCGAAAGGATGTCCGATGCCACAATTGCCTATTACTCCTGCTGTATCTCCCCCCCCCAGTGCTGGCGTCAGTCAGACATCAGCCTCTGCCGCGGAAGGTGGAGATGGATTGGAGCGCGCGCCGGGGCTTAATTTCGGGGCGGTTCTCACCAGGCAGTTGAAGGGGATTGCTTCGCTGCTTGAGCAAAAAGAGGGTGCAGGGCTTTCCCTGGCAGCGGCCAACGAAAGCGCTGAGCCTGCTGCGAGTGCAGGGGCGGCTGTACTTCCCGTCGATTTGTCTGTCTTGACCGCTTCAATGCTTGTGCCGGCATCTCCTGCCCAGGCAGAGGGTGGGGCCGGAATTCCAGCCGAAGCCGGCGCGGAAAAGCCGTTGATGCAGTTGCCCAAGGCTGGTGAAGTCCGGGGCGCTGAGTCTGCTGAGAATGCAGGGGCGGCGGTGCTTCCCGCTGATCTGTCTGTCTTGACCGCTTCAATGCTTGTGCCGGTATCTCCCGCCCGGGCCGGAATGCTTGTGCCGGTATCTCCTGCCCGGGCCGGAATGCTTGTGCCGGTATCTCCTGCCCGGGCAGGGGCTGCGTTCGGAACTCCAGCCGAAGCCGGCGCGGAAAAGCCGTTGACGCAGTTGCCCAGGGCTGGCGAAGTCCGGCTGGCGGCAGAAATTGCCGCAAACGGCAAAAACTTGCCGCAAGCGGTGTCCCCGGAGCAGCGGTTTGCCGACAAGCTGGCGGCCTTGGTGGAAGTTCCGGCAGGCAATGCGGGTGGGGAGCTTCATTCGATTGACTTGTCCGCTGTGGCGAACCCTTCCGCCACAGCCGTCGTATTCCGGAATCCGGAGCCGTTACCGGCTTTACCGGTCGCGCCTAGAGTCGGTTCCGCCGAATGGGGCGGAGCGGTCGGCGAGAAAGTCGTGTGGATGGCGAGCCAGAGCCATCAAGTGGCGGAGCTGCACCTCAATCCACCCAATCTCGGGCCGCTCGAGGTGCGTTTGACGATCAGCAACGACCAGGCTAGCGCATTGTTC
>JAUYEK010000441.1 GCA_030691435.1 Sulfuricella sp.
GAAGTAAACGCATAGGCCTCGACCGTGCCGGGCCGGATGCCGAATGCCTTGAGCAGTTTCTCGCCCACCAGGTGCGGCGCCTTGTTGTTGCTGACACCCAGGCCGATATTCACGTTGGGCTCACGGAAATAGATCGGCATCAACTGGGCATGGCAATCGGTAATGTGCAGTAAAGAGACATTGCCGAATGAGGGCAAATCGTAGAAGCTTCCAGCGTGGCTGGCAGACAGAGCCTGCCGGCTGTTCAGTGCGAAGCCGGATGCGGCGGCCACCGCCAGTATCTGCAGGAATTCGCGGCGGTTCATGGACATGGGAACTCCCGGTTATTTTTCAGGAATGGCCGCAAAAAGGCACAAAAGCCACAGAAATCTCTTGTGCCTTTTTGCGGCTAGATTTTATTTGCGAAACACCGGTGTCTGCATCGGCAGGCCGTTGCTCATGTAGGTCAGGAAATATTCCAGATTGTTGTACTCTTCGCTGTTGAATTCCAGCGGCGCGGCACGGGTCTGGCTATTGCATTGCTGAAAGCGTCTTTGCAGCGTGGTGAGTTCGGTGCCGGCACGGAACTCGGGCCAATGAGCGGCCTGGCCGATCATCGGGGATAGCTGTTCGCTGCGGACGAAGTTGCTGACATTGTCGATATGGCAGGTCGCGCAAGAGAAATTCAGCTGGCCACGGCGGCTATAGTAATGGGTCTTGCCTTTTTCATACGCAGCCAGGGCAGCAGGGCCCTCCACCTTGACGTTGACCTTCATGCCGTCCGACAGACTTTTTGTATACGAAACCAGCAGCCCCATGACCGTGCTGCCGTACTTCAGCTCCGCCTCGCCGTTCGCCTTCAGGCAGGCGTTAAGGGCGCCCTCAAAGGTCACGACTTTGCCGCTGGCGTTATCGAATTGGGGATAATTACCCGCCACATTCTTGCCGCCACCGTCAAAACAACTGGCTAATTTTTTGCCGTTCTTGAATGGTTTTTCCCAGGTTTTCCTGCCCTCATCGACATCATTGACGAAAGGCGGGAAAATCATGATGCTTTCATACTGATCCAGGGCGTCTTTATTCAATGCCAGGGCGCCCAGCACATAATCTTCAAACTTTACGCCGGGAAGACGCTGCTTGTAATGCTCGGTCAATGCCTTGCGGTCCTCGGCAGGCCCGGCGTTCGCAGCAAGGCTCGCGCCCAGGAACAGACAGGCCAGAAAAGCGGTGAGTCTCCGTCTCATCATCATTCCTTCCGCAGAAATCATTATAGTTTTTTGTGTAGCATTGGCCGGACAAGAAGCATCCGGCCAGGTTTGATCAGGCAATAACCGCTTCGCCGCTCATTTTTCCGCCATGGTTGTCCGCCGCATTGATCACGATTTTGTCGCCGGCCTTGGCGCCCTTGATCTTGAAACCAAGAAAAGGATTCTTGGCAACTGCCGCACCCCACTGCGCTTCCAGGACGGTCTTGCCGTTCAGGGTGGCAACGACGTGATTGATGAAGTGGGCGGGAATCAATTGCCCGGTTTTGGCGTCCTTGCGCAAACCGGTCTCCATGATGTGATTCATCAGCGCTTTTACATCAGCGACATCGCCTTGCAGCGTCGCACGAATTTTCATTCCTTCAGCCATGTTCGTATCCTTGTCAAATAAAGTGAATATTCAAATCCATTCCATGCCGATCAACCGCCGCAACCGCCTATCGTCACCTTGACTTCCTTGGTGGCGGTGTAAGCCTTGCCGCCGGCCTTCACCGCCACCCTGACGTGGGAGGTGTTGGCCATCTTGATGCGCGTGGAAACGTAACCTTCGGCGCCATTGGAAAACTCGAAATCAGCGATCAAGGGATTCTGGTTCTTGTCTACAAAGATCATGATGGAAGTGGTGCCGGGAATTTTGCTGGTCACTTCTACCGGAACCACCGCACCATTCTCGGCAATATCCGGCGCCTTGATCAGGATGTCCTTGCTTTCGGCGGCGCCCGCAACATTCAAGCCTTTCATCGCATCCGCCGTGGTCGTGGCATCAAATGCCACCTTGTTCCATTCCGCTGCCAATACCTGGCCAGGCCTGAGCAGGCCCGCCGCAATCGCGACCGCCACCGTCCCGGCAGCACCGGTGCTCTTCAAAAAAGTTCTACGCAGTTGATTCATCTTTTACGATCTCCGAATAAAAAAAATTAAAGGCTAAGTACATATTCAACAACCTGATCAATTTCCTGCTCAGTCAGTATCTGGTGCTTTCCGAAAGGCGGCATCGCAGTTTTGGGGTTGGCTACAGCAGAATCCCAAATCTGGGCACGCAGCTTGTTCCGGTCGGGAAAGCGCTCCTTCATCATGATGAAGGGTGGCCCAATGTTGCCGGGCGACTCGGCTTTCGGATCATTGGGGATCGCATGGCAGGCGAGGCAATTGCCCTTCGCCTTATTGAATGCGACCGTCCGTCCAGCGGGTTCCTTGGCACCCTCGACCGCCATGGACAGGTTCGCGGTACCCAAGCCAGCGATGAGCGCAAACATAAGGGTCGATTTTTTCCGCATCACTCCTCCTTCTCCGTTTTTTCGAGCATTCTCCGAAAGCATCCGTTTTCCCTGGAAAGATTTGCCGTTTGTGTAAATCAAGCATACTGAATTTATCTTGGGTAAAGCAAGCTTTTTTTGAGATTTTTTGTTTTATTTCCGATAGTTAGTACAAATGTACCAGGTAAATTAGCATATGGCCAATTACCAATCAGACCGGACGCACTCGTTTTTATCGCATGCGATACTGTCCTGTGCTATATTTGAATTTGGAAATTTACTTGAAGCGAGGAACTGCCATGGATATCTCCAGCGCATCGTCTGTCAGTGCACTATCAGGCCAATCGGTAGGCACCTCGGTCGAGAATGAAGTTTTGAGGAAAGCCCAGGAAATTCCGGCGCAAAACGCCGCAGCACTCGTCAATTCCGTACCGCAACCGACAAAATCTTCCCCCGCAAACCTGCCCTCCAACTTGGGGCAGAACGTCAACACTACAGCCTGACTTCCATTGTGCGGGGCTATCCTGCCTCGCTCAACAGCTTTTCTATCACCCCTTCTGCTCAGGGTGAATGGATTTAATCAGCGCCGCCCTGGTAGCCCGTCACGACGAACAGCTCACCGAGATATGCTGCGCCCAGTCCGGCGGCGGCGTGGCATAATCCGCCCTCTCCGGCTGCTCGTCAAAGGGGCGGCCAAGCAATTTCAGCAAGCGATCCACTTCTGAAAAGTCGCGCTCCTTCTCGGCCTTGCCGATCGCGACTTGCGCCAGATAATTGCGCAGGATGTATTTGGGATTAACCCTGTCCATGCGCTCCTTGCGCTCCCCGTCCGTGCCCGCCTCATTTTGCAACCGGGCGCGATAAGCTTTGGCCCAGGCATCGATCGCCGGACGGTCGCTGAATTGATCGCGCACCACACTGTTTTGCTCGCCCGCTGCGGATTTGAAATGACTCAGGCTGCGGAACAGGTTGGTATAGTCAACCTGGTTTGCGTGCATCAACCCCAGCAGCGCCTCAATCAGTACAACATCTTCTTTGCCTGCGTGGGTCAATCCCAGCTTCTGGCTCATCAAGTCCACATAGTGCTCGGCGTAAATCGGGCCATAGTGACCCAGCACCGCTCTTGCTTCCTCCACCGGGATAATCGGCATCAAGGCCTGCGCCAGGCAGGTCAGATTCCACAGGCCGATTTGCGGCTGCCGGTCAAAGGCGTAACGCCCGCCGTGGTCGGAATGGTTGCAGACGTAACCCGGATTGCAAGTTTCCATGAAACAGAATGGGCCATAGTCGAAAGTCAAACCAAGGATGGACATGTTGTCGGTGTTCATCACCCCATGCGAGAAGCCGACTGCCTGCCATTTGGCCATCAGCCTTGCGGTGCGCGTGACCACTTGGTTCAGGAAACGGGGATATTTGTCAGGCACATCGGCCAGCTCGGGAAAATGCCTGGCGATCACATAATCGGCAAGCCGGTAAATCGACTCGGGCTGGTCCCGGTAGAAAAACACCTCGAACGAGCCGAAGCGCACGTGAGAAGGCGCGATGCGCGTAACCACCGCAGCACTTTCGACGGTCTCGCGCCAGACCTCTTCGTCGCTGCCGACAATGCACAAGGCGCGAGTGGTGGGAATGCCCAAGCCGTGCATGGCCTCCGAGCACAAGTATTCGCGGATGCTGGAACGCAACACGGCACGGCCATCGCCACTGCGCGAAAACGGCGTGGCCCCGGCCCCCTTCAGTTGAATATCCCAGTGCTCCCCGGCGCGATTCTTGATTTCACCCAGCAAAATCGCCCTGCCATCGCCCAGCTGCGGCACGAAATGGCCAAACTGGTGGCCGGCGTAGAGCATCGCCAGCGGGTCGCTGCCGGGCAGCAAACGGTTGCCGATGAAATACTCGGCAAAGTCGGAGCGCATCGCCTCGTCCGCATCCAGATCAATCAATTCTGCCGCATTCGCGTTGAAGCTGACCAGGTAAGGCTCTGGCAAAGGCGTGGGATTCTGGCGGCGGTAAAAGGTGTCCGGCAGGCGCGCAAAAGTATTGTCGAAGTTCAGATGCTCAAGTTTTTTCATGGCGCAATGGTAAACAGGTGATCAGGACGAAAAATCAACCGGGAGTAATTCAGCCTGGTTAAATTTCGCAGCGTCGAAATAGTATAGTATTTTTGTCAACTATAGGCTATATTTTAGCTAGGCAACATCGAACCCGGATTGAGCAGCTTCAAGTTCAATCATTGGGCCATGCGCCTGCAGGACGGTAACGATTTATTATTTTATTCAATCCGTTGCATTCTGTGGACTCGGTTTATGGACTGCCGGCAAGGAGAACGAAATGAAAGAATCTCACATCAATTATTCAGGCATGAATTTGGACTACAAGAGGGCAAGCGGACTCGCTGTCTCCCTTGCTGACAACGATGCGGATCTCATCGATCCAGTCATGGTTGCCTGGCATGACAAGAAATCATCCCGGATGTCTCCGGTGATCGAAGGCGGCGATGTCAACACACGCTGGCATGACTACGGAGCAAGCCACGGCGGCAAGCTGGAAGTCGATATCAACGGCGAATACGATTTCATCTTCGCCGATTCCAGCGCTTTCGAGCCATACGGCCCGAGCCCGTTTATCAACCTGCATGATAATCGCGGCAACGAGTACCTGTGCCAGATCAACGCACTGCGCGACCCGCACAACCCGAGCAAGGAAGCCTGCGTGGTACTGGATGACTGGACCAGCAAGCTGACGTGAAAATTTGCCCCAGATTATCCATTCGGGCCAAAACACCGCTGTGGGAGCGGCGCCAACCCTCTCTCCAACTCTTTCCCAAAGGGAGAGAGGGCGATCTCGTCCCTTCCCCTTCACCCGCAAGGAGTGTCCCCGCCAGGTT
>JAUYEK010000442.1 GCA_030691435.1 Sulfuricella sp.
TCTGCACCGCCTGAATTTTCATATCCTCGTCGTTGACCAGCTTGTCCGCCTCCTCTTCGACGAGAAGCTTCATCGCTTCGCGTACCTTCATCTTGCGCAGCCTGCGCCGACTGGCGCCGATGTTCTGGAACAGGCCCTGGATTTGCGAGGTCATTTCTTCCATGCCGGGCGGGGCGAGGATTTCCATGTGCGCCTGGGCGGCAGCGACTTCGATCTCGATTTCCTTGTCGTCGAGCTTGCCCTCGCGCAGCATCTTGCGAAATTTCTGGCGGGTGGCGTTTTCCTCGCCCGCCTCCGCTGCGACGTCCCGAGCCGGCGGCAGCAGCGCGTCGAGGTTGCGCTCCTCGGCATGATCTTCGGCGCGGTGGCGCACCTTGCGGGTTTCCTGCTCGCGGGTCTGCTTGATGGCCATGTCCATCAGGTCGCGGATGATGGAATCCACGTCGCGCCCGACGTAACCCACCTCGGTGAACTTGGTCGCCTCGACCTTGATGAATGGCGCGTTGGCGAGCTTGGCCAAGCGGCGGGCGATCTCGGTTTTGCCGACGCCGGTCGGGCCTATCATCAGGATATTCTTCGGCGTGATTTCCTGGCGCAACGGCTCGGCCACCTGCTGGCGACGCCAGCGGTTCCTGAGGGCAATGGCGACGGCACGCTTGGCGGCATGCTGGCCGATGATGTGCTTGTCCAGTTCGTGGACGATTTCCTGGGGAGTCATTGGGGTCATAAGGTTCGCTGCGTTCACGGCAATGGGTGATGAAAGGTGAGGGGTGAAGCGGGAGGGGTGAGGCGGAAAGTCAAAACCACGCACCGCACCGGGTTTTGCGCCTCACCCCTCACCTTCTAACCCCTCACCTATTCAAGTACTTCAATCACGTGGTTCTGGTTGGTATAGATGCACAGGTCGGCTGCGATGGTCAGCGCTTTCTTGACGATCTCGGCCGGCGGCAGGTCGGTGTAGTCGAGCAGGGCGCGCGCCGCGCTCTGAGCGTAGGGGCCGCCGCTGCCGATGGCGACCAGGCCATGTTCCGGCTCCAGCACGTCGCCGTTGCCGGTGATGATCAGCGAGCTTTCATGGTCGGCCACCGCCAGCATGGCTTCGAGCCGGCGCAGGATGCGGTCGGTGCGCCAGTCCTTGGCCAGTTCCACGGCGGAACGCAGCAGGTTGCCCTGGTGCTTGTCCAGCTTGGC
>JAUYEK010000443.1 GCA_030691435.1 Sulfuricella sp.
CGCCGTGACCAGCTATCTCAATGCGCAGATCGAAGCCGGCGCCCAGGCGGTGATGATTTTCGACTCCTGGGGCGGTGCGCTGTCCCACGCCGCCTACCACGAATTCTCTCTGCCCTACATGGAGCAGATCGTCAGCGGACTGATCCGCGAACATAACGGCGCCACCATCCCCAACATCGTCTTCACCAAGGGCGGCGGACTGTGGCTGGAAAGCATCGCCGCTATCGGCTGCAACGCCGTCGGCCTGGACTGGGCCATCGACATCGGCCAGGCGCGCGCCCGCGTGGGCGACAAGGTCGGGCTGCAAGGCAACCTCGACCCGGCGGTATTGTTCAGCAACCCCGATGCCATCCGCACCGAAGTGGGCAAAGTCCTGCACAGCTATGGCAAGGGCAGCGGCCACGTGTTCAACCTGGGACATGGCATTTCGCAGTTCACCAATCCGGAAAACGCCGCCGCCATGGTCGAGGCGGTGCACGAACTGAGCAAGCCGTACCACTAGCGGCAACGGTATTTTTAGCCACGGATTAACACGGATGTATGCAAATGATCTAAAGAAATCCGTGTGCATCCGTGTTAATCCGTGGCTAATCTTTATCTTTCCAGGATGAAAATCCTTCGCGTCGCACTGGATGTCCCGCTCGACACCCTGTTTGACTACTCCGCAGCGGATCAGGACGACATCGCGATCGGCGACCGGGTTCTGGTTTCATTCGGACGGCGCCAAATGGTCGGCGTGGTCGCCGAAATTGCCGGCCATTCCGACCTGTCGCCGGGGCGCATCAAGCCAGTGCTTCAGGTCTTCCGCGACACGCCGCCCCTTGCCGAAGAAATATTCCGCCTGCTGCGCTTCTGCGCCGATTACTATCACCACCCCTTGGGCGAAGTCATTCTCAACGCCCTGCCCGTTCCCCTGCGCCAGACCAGGCCGGTTGCGCGCGCCAAACCGACCGGCTACCGCCTGACCGAGGCGGGGCTCGCGCTCGAAACCGATGCTTTACCCGCCCGCGCTATCGTCAAGCGCAAGCTGCTGAAAAGCCTGAAGCAGGCCGGCACGCTTGCGCGCGGCGACATTGCCGCCCTTTCTCAGAGCGCCTTGCAGGCCATCAAGGAATTTATCGCGCAGGGGTGGGCCGAAGAAAGCGATGATGTTGCAATATCGGCGCCAACACCGGCGTGTAGGGTGGGCACACTTTTTGTGCCCACGCGGTGTACGGAGATTACTCCCGCGTGGGCACAAAGGCGTGCCCACCCTACCAACCTGACACCCGCACAGGAACAGGCGGTTGCCGCCATTCTTTCCGGTCAGGACCAATTTCAAGTCTGGCTGCTATACGGCATCACCGGCAGCGGCAAAACTGAAGTCTATTTGCAGGTTATCGCGCAGGTTTTGCAGCGAGGCGGACAAGCCTTGGTGCTGGTGCCGGAAATCAACCTCACGCCGCAGCTGGAGTCGCGTTTCCGCGCCCGCTTCCCGGATACCTGCCAGGCCGGCCTGCACAGCCGCCTCTCCACCGGGGAGCGGCTGCGCAATTGGTCGCTGGCGCAGTCCGGGCAAGCCCAAATCGTGCTCGGCACCCGCCTGGCCCTGTTCACGCCGATGCCGAAACTGAAGCTGATCGTGGTGGACGAGGAACACGATGCCTCGTTCAAGCAGCAGGACGGGCTGCGCTATTCCGCGCGCGACATGGCCGTCGCACGCGGCAAACAGGCTGGCACCCCGGTGATACTCGGCTCGGCCACGCCCGCGCTGGAAACCTGGTACAACGCCAGCATCGGCCGCTACCGTATGCTGGAACTGCCGGCGCGAGCCGTCGCAGAGGCTGCGCTACCAGCCATCCACTGCATCGACATCAGCCGCGCCAAGCTGGCCGATGGCCTGTCTGATTCCCTGATCGATGCGCTGCGCGTGCGCCTGGAGCGCGGCGAGCAAAGCCTGGTTTTCATCAACCGCCGCGGCTTTGCGCCGGTGATGCGCTGCGGCCAGTGCGGATGGGTCTCCACCTGCCACCGCTGTTCCAGCCGATTAGTCGTTCACCTGCGCGAGAAACGCCTGCGCTGCCATCATTGCGGCCACGAATCACGCATCCCTCCCACTTGCCCGGATTGCGGCAATGCCGACCTGGCGCCCCTCGGCCAAGGCACGCAGCGGCTGGAGGACACCCTGGGCAGCCTGTTTCCCACCGCCCGCATCCTGCGCGTCGACCGCGACAGCACCCGGCGCAAGCAGGCTTTGCCCGAAATGCTGGAGCGCATCCACGCGGCCGAGGTGGATATCGTAATCGGCACCCAGTTGCTGGCGAAAGGCCACGACTTCAAGAAGCTCACCCTGGTCGGCGTGGTGAATGCGGACGGCGCGCTGTACAGCGCCGATTTCCGCGCCTCGGAGCGTCTCTTCGCGCAACTGATGCAGGTCGCGGGGCGCGCCGGGCGCGACACCCTCCCCGGCGAAGTGCTGATCCAGACCCAGTTTCCCACCCACCCCCAGTTCCAGGCCCTGATCAAGCACGACTACCCGGGATTTGCCGAAACCATGCTGACCGAGCGCAAGCAGGCGGAGTTTCCGCCCTATTGCCACCAGGCGCTGCTGCGCGCCGAAGCGCCGCAAATCGAAACCGCCCTGGCGTTCCTGCGCAAGGCGCAGGCGGTGGCTCCCCGCGATTTCGACGTCAGCCTGTTCGATCCTGTGCCGGCCCAGATGGCCCGCCTGGCTGGCATGGAGCGCGCGCATCTGCTGGTTCAGGCCGCATCCAGGGGTGCTTTGCAGGCTTTTCTCGGTGCCTGGAACAAGGCCCTGTTCGGCTTGGGCGGGAGTGTCCGCTGGTCTCTGGATGTTGATCCACTAGAATTCTGACCCAATGAAAATTGTGACGCCCCTGTAGGAGCGGCCTTGGCCGCGATTGGCGACTATCGCGGCCAAGGCCGCTCCTACACAACGGTGCTTCCTGAAGGATCGACGAACACACTTGCCCCCGAACAGTAGGAATGCTAACATTAAATCCTACTTTCCAACCAAAACTGGAGCCAGCCATGTCGCAAGTGCGTGTAAGACTCAAACACCAGATCACGATCCCTACCCGCATTGCCGAAGCAGCGCACATCAACCCCAACGACATGCTTGAGGTAGCTTATGCAAACGGTGTCGTTACCTTGGTGCCCGTAAGCCGCAAAGAGCGCAAAGAATCGGTGATGGCCTACGCCGGCATCGCCCGGGGCCTTTGGGGTCAAACAACCGCCGAAATTGAAGCCAGCCTGAATAGCGACCGCGACTCATGGGAAAGATAGATGATGCAATCGCCCGCATGGCCGGGCACCGCGTCTACCTGGACACCAATGTTTTTGTGTACTTCCTGGACCGCAACCCAGACTATTTCCCGGTGGTCGCACCCCTCATTGAAGCCATTGAATCAGGGTTAATCATCGGCTACACCGGGGACGCCGCGATTGCCGAGACATTGGTGAAGCCTTATCAAACCGACAATCTGGCACTGGCTGCGAGTTTCAAGGCATTTTTCAGAACGGAAGATTTCTTGTCTATCCAACCGCATGATGCTGAAACCTTTGACCTGGCTGCACAGTTGAGAGCTAGGCGTGGCTTGAAGTTTATCGATGCGCTGCATTGCGCCACGGCCATTCGGGCGGGCTGCAAGTTCTTCGTGACCAATGATGGCGGGATTCAGTCCAGTGACGTTCTTGAAGTTGTCTCTGTAAAAACATTGGCTGAATAAGTATGCGCCGATTAGCCGGGGCACCGCCGTGATGCCCAGGATCACGATGAGGGGTTGGAAACAGGCCATGTTAATTGGGCTGCGTCCCCGATTGTTTCCCGTCGGGCAGCCCAAGCGTCCAGCTTTTAGTGCAACCCACCCGAATAGCCGCTAAAATGTCGGTTTTACGCACGAGTTGCCGCCTTGAAACAACACCTTTCCGAACTTTTTGCCCAGGCCCTGAAAGAAGTCGCGCCGGAACACGCCGGCACCGCCTTTGAAATCACTCGCTCCAAACAGGTGCAGCACGGCGATTTCGCCTGCAATCTGGCGCTGCAGCTGGCGCGTCCATTGCGCGGCAACCCGCGGGAAATCGCGGCAAGACTGCTCGGCGCTCTACCCGCCTCGCCTTTTGTGGAAAAAACCGAAATTGCCGGCGCCGGCTTCATCAACCTGTTTTTGACCCCGAATGCCAAGCAGCAGGTAATCAAGCACGTCCTGACGCAGGGGTCGGATTTCGGCTGCAACACCCTGGGACAAGGACACAAAATCCAGGTCGAATTCGTTTCCGCCAACCCCACCGGCCCGCTGCATGTCGGCCACGGACGCGGCGCGGCGTTTGGCATGAGCCTCGCGAATGTGCTGGGCGCTGCCGGCTATGAAGTGGCCCGCGAATATTACGTCAACGATGCCGGCCGGCAGATGGATATCCTGGCGCTCTCCACCTGGCTGCGCTACCTGGAGCTGAACGGCGTGCATGTCGCCTTCCCCGCCAACGCCTACCAGGGCAGCTATGTTCGCGACATGGCGGGCCTGATCCTGGAAGCCCACGGCGATCGCTACCTGCACCAGCCGGGCACTATCCTGGATAGCGTCCCCGCCCATGAAGAAGATGCCGACGGCCATCTCGACGCCCTGATCGCCAACGCCAAGAAGCTGCTGGGCGAGGGTTACGCCTACATCCACAACGTTGCCCTGACCGAGCAGCTGGAGGATTGCCGCAACGACCTGACCGGGTTCGGCGTCACTTTCGACACCTGGTTTTCGGAAAAATCGCTGTTCGACACCGGGCTGGTGGAGCGCGCCGTCGCCAATCTGGAGCAGCACGGCCATATTTACCTGCAGGATGGCGCGAAGTGGTTCCGCTCCACCCACTTCGGCGACGAGAAAGACCGCGTGGTGCAGCGCGAAAATGGCCTTTACACCTATTTCGCCTCCGACATCGCCTATCACCTGAACAAGTACGAACGCGGCTTCG
>JAUYEK010000011.1 GCA_030691435.1 Sulfuricella sp.
GGGCGGCGCAGACCCGTTCTCGATCGAACTGCAGAAACAGCTCGATCCGCGTTACCCGGCCCCGCAGCACATCTGCGAGTTCACCAACGACCTGATCAAGCAGGGCAAGCTCAAGTTCGACAAGAGCCTGAACGACCATAGAATCGTCACTTTCCACGATTCGTGCAACGTGGCTCGCGGTTCGCGCATGGGCGATATTCCGGGCGGACAATTCATTATCCCGCGCGAAGTCATCAAGGCAGTGGTGAATAATTACCACGACATGGCCGAGGAAACCATCGGCGAGAGCACCTTCTGCTGCGGTGGTGGCGGCGGTCTGCTGACCGACGACCTGCTGGAGATCCGCGTCAAGGGCGCGCTGCCGCGCATGGAGGCGTTAAACAACGTGGTTCAGGAGCACCAGGTCAATTTCCTGGCGCTGATCTGCGCGATCTGCAAGGCGCAGTTCAACAAGGTGGTCCCTTTTTACGGTTTCGATATGAGCATGGTGGGCGGAGTTCACCAATTGGTGAGTACGGCCATCCTGTTGGAAAACAAAGAAGAGTAATTGTAGGAGGCCCGCCTCGGGCCGATAGCATCGCGGCGAGGGCGCCGCTCCCACTTGTGTTTTTTAGGAGATTAGCAAATGTCAGTTTCACCTGAAGAGATGAACAAGAGTAAATCCCGCAGCTTCCGCCGTTACAAGGATGGACAGAGTGAGTACCGCTCATGGCAGGACAAGATTTTCGACGCTGGCTGGTCGCACAAATGCCCTGAATACGTGCTGAGTACGCCGCCCTGTCAAGGCAGTTGCCCGTCCGGCCACGATGTGCGTGGCTGGCTCAACATCGTGCGCGGCATCGAGAAAGCGCCACTTGGCGCAGATGGCAAGCCCAGCATGTCCTGGCAGGAATACGCCTGGCGTCGGATGACCGAAGCCAACCCGTTTCCGGCAATCATGGGTCGGGTATGTCCGGCGCCGTGCCAGGGTGGGTGCAACCGTAGCGAGGTCGATGAGTTTGTCGGCATCAATTCGATTGAACACTTTGTCGGCAACTGGGCGATTGAGCATGGACTCGGGTTTGCCAAACCCACTCACAAAACCGGTAAGCGTGTAGCCATCATCGGTGGCGGCGTGGGCGGCCTGTCCTGCGCCTATCACTTGATGCGCAAAGGCCATGACTGCGTTGTTTTTGAATCCAGCGACAAACTGGGCGGCATGATAAGTTTCGGCCTTCCCGCCTATCGCACGCCGCGTGACATCGTCGATGCCGAGGTGCAGCGTATTCTCGATATGGGGGTGGAAGTCCGGCTCAACACTCGTGTCGGCAAGGACGTGAGCTTCGCTGATCTGCGGCGCAAATTCGATGCTGTATTCATCGGTATCGGTGCCCAGACGGGCAATGTCCTGGACATTCCCGGGTCCGATGCGCCGAATTGCACCGACGGCATTTCTTTCCTGCGCGAGTTCAATGAAGGCAAGCTGGATCATGCCGGCAAACGTATCGTCGTCATCGGTGGCGGCGATACCGCCATGGACGTTGCGGCTGTCGCCCGCCGCCTCGGCAGCTACAACGTGGACGCCGAAACGCTCGGCCATGCCAAAGTGGTCGTCGCCACTCGCGAAAGCGACAGCCGTCGGGGGTTGGCGCAATGCTTGCGCAGTAGCTCCGAGGTTGTCATTGCCTATCGTCGCCACGTCCAGGAAATGCCGGCCTCCAAGCACGAACTGGACGCCGTCATTCAGGAAGGTGTTGAAATCCAGTCCTGCGTTGCCCCGGTCTCGGTGGTAAAGGACGCGAATGGTAACGCTGTAGCCTTACGGGTGATTCCGGTCGATTGGGTCAACAAAAAGATGATTCCGAAGGAGGGTTCGGAATATAACATCCCCTGCGATCTGATCGTCTCTGCCGTTGGCCAGTCGGTGAACTGGTCCGGGATGGATGAATTCAAGAATGATCGTGGATTGGCCAAGGTGGACAAGAATTTGCAGGCTGTTGGCCATCCGGGCGTGTTTGTCGGTGGCGATGCCATCACCCCGTTCCTGCTGACGACTGCGATTGGTCACGGCCGTATCGCGTCTGAAGGCATAGACCACTACCTGAAGGGCGAAGATTTGGGCAAGCGGCCCAAGGTGGACGTGCATTACTGGGATCTGTTACAGAAGCAAAACGAGTTTGGCAAGACGCCGGAAACATACCGCTCGCGCACCAAGGAAGATGTCATCAAGGAGGAAGGCTCCGCCAAGGAAATCGATCTGGGCTTACGCGGTTCCGATACCGCCCAATTTGCGCTGCATAACTTCGAGAATCGCGCCGACAAATATGTGATGCCATCCAAGGATCTGTTCCTGGGGCATTTCCCGTTCACGCCGCGCAACGAACGCGAGATGCGCGTGATCGACACGGCGAACGTCCTGGGCAATGAAGAAGAACGCGTCGTGGCGCTCGCCGAGGCGCAAGCGCAGGCGGAAGCCAAACGCTGCATGAGTTGCGGCCTGTGCTTCGAGTGCGACAACTGCGTGATCTACTGCCCGCAGGGCGCGGTCAAAAAGACGCCGAAAGCGCAAGCGACCACCGGGCGCTACGTGTATACCGACTATGCGAAATGCATCGGTTGCCACATCTGCGCCGACGTGTGCCCGACCGGCTACATCAAAATGGGGATGGGCGACTAAATATGATCAATCCAGCGAAACGGCGAAGCGTACCGGGATGGCTGGCCGCTGCCTTGTCTGCCCTGCTTCTGGCTGGGGTCATGCCCGCCACGGCAGCTGAGGAGCACGGCGCGCACGGCGGGCACAAGCTGATCGCGAAGGGTGACAAGTGTGTGCGCGACACCGACGAGATGCGTCGCAACCACATGAAGATCCTCAAGCACCAGCGCGACGAGACCATGTACAAGGGGATACGCACCACTCAGGACAGTCTGAAAAACTGCATTGGGTGTCACGTCAACCCCAAGACCAACAGCGTGGCCAGCAGCAAGGAAGACTTCTGCATGGGCTGTCACACCTACGCCGCCGTCAAGGTGGATTGCTTCGAGTGTCATTCCAGCAAGCCCAAGGCCGTATCGTCTGTTGCGCCCCCTCCATTGGCGGGCGTGGCTAATACCCCGGTTGGCAAAAGCATTGTTGAGGGACGCAAATGAGTAACATGGACAAAAACCGCAGGCAATTTATCGGTGTCGGCGTGGCTGCCGCCGCAGGGTTGGCGATTGCTCCCGGCGTGACCTTGCTCGATCTCGCCCATGCGCGTCCCGCCGATCAGGCAGCGGACAGCGCCAAGCGCTGGGGCATGCTGGTCGACACCAACAAATGCGCGACCGGATGCAACGACTGCGTATCGGCCTGCGGCAAGGAGAACGGCTTTGGCTCAACGGGTCATCCGGAAACCGACCCGCAGTGGATACGCAAGATCGAACTGAAGGAAATCAAGAGCGGCAAGACTCATTCACTGCCGATGATGTGCCAGCACTGCGCCAAACCGCCGTGCGTGGACGTGTGTCCGACCGGCGCATCCTTCAAGCGTGCCGATGGCATTGTGCTGGTGGATCGCCATATCTGCATCGGCTGCCGCTATTGCATGATGGCGTGTCCCTACAAGGCGCGTTCGTTCGTGCATGAAGAGACCCACGACCAAAACCCGGACGTGCCGCGCGGCAAGGGCTGCGTCGAGGGCTGCACGATGTGCGTCCACCGTATCGACCGCGACCAGTTGCCGGCCTGCGTCGAAGCCTGCAAGGCGGCAGGGCACGAAGCAATCCTGTTCGGTGATCTGAATGATGCCAACAGCGAAATTTCCAAGCGCGTCGCCACCTATGCCTCCACTCAGGTGCGCGCCGATCTCAACCTGAACACCGGCGTCCGTTACCAGGGGATTTGAGTGCCATGAATTACGAAAATTTCCGTCGCGTTGAAGAACGTGCGTTTTATGCGCTGGTGGGTGTGCTTGGCCTGATCGTCCTGCTTGGTGCGGGTGCCTGGCACTACATGGAAGAGCACGGCCACATCGTGACCGGCATGAGCAACCAGATCGTGTGGGGGGTGCCGCATGTGTTCGCCATTTTCCTGATCGTCGCCGCTTCCGGCGTACTCAACATCGCCTCGATCGGCTCGGTGTTCGGCAAAACCGTGTACAAGGCGCGTGCGCCTCTCTCCGGTTTGCTGGCGCTGGCCATGCTGGGCGGCGGCCTGGCCGTGCTGATGCTCGACCTGGGTCGTTCCGACCGCCTGATCATCGCGGCGACGCACTTCAACGCCACGTCGATCTTCGCCTGGAACATTATTCTCTACTCGGGTTTCTTCGGCATCGTCGCG
Source organism: Sulfuricella sp. (assembly GCA_030691435.1). Classification (GTDB taxonomy): domain Bacteria; phylum Pseudomonadota; class Gammaproteobacteria; order Burkholderiales; family Sulfuricellaceae; genus Sulfuricella. Next base: position 4,298 of record JAUYEK010000011.1, read on the forward strand.
GCTTATTTGTGGACAATGATGGATCGCCGCATGAAAGGCTATTCCAGGTACGCCGGGTTCTCCGCTTTCATCTGGCGGCTGATTCTCACTACCGGTACCGGCTCCATCTTCGGTTTCCTGGTGGCGCGCCAGGCCTACGATTCAGCCCTGCTGGCGCCGATGTTCATCGTCATGTCGTTCTCTTACGGGCTGGCGGTATTCCTCGTGGCGCAGTCGGTGATGTATCGCTGGAACGGCCTGACTCTGGATGCCGCAATCCTGCGCCGCATGAAGAACTTGCTGGCAGTGTTCGTATCCGCCGTGTTGTATTTCACGCTGGTTTATCACCTGACCAACCTGTATTTCGCCAAGCAGATTGATTTTGAGCGTTTCATCCTGCTCGACGGCGGCATCTACACCACGCTGTTCTGGCTCGGCCAGGTCGTTATCGGCAGCCTGATCCCGCTGGCGATATTGTTCCACCCGCAGTGGGGCATGCGTAGCGGCGCGGTGTTTTCCTCGGCGCTGATGATCATTTTCGGCGGTTTTTGCCAGCTTTACGTGTTCATCATCGGCGGCCAGGCTTTCCCGCTCAACCTGTTTCCCGGCATGGAAGCCACCAGCAGCTTCTTCGACGGACGCATGGCGCATCCATACGCCCCGAGCCTGCCGGAATTCCTGCTCGGCCTGGGCGGCATCGGTATCGCGGCCCTGATTGCCGTGGTGGCTGTGCGTATATTAAAGTTCCTGCCGCAGGACGACTTCAGCCATTTGGCCAAGGCTGAAGACCTCACCGATTGAGTCAGGTAGGGTGGGCACGGCCTTATCGTGCCCACGCGCGTGGGCACAAAAGCGTGCCCACCCTACCGGCTACCCCACCTCATGTCCCGCATACTGATTTCCGCTGCACACAAATCCTCCGGCAAGACCACCGTCAGCATCGGCCTGTGCGCCGCGCTGAGGAATCGCGGACTGGCGGTGCAACCGTTCAAAAAAGGCCCCGATTACATCGACCCGATGTGGCTTTCCGTTGCCAGCGGGCGCTCCTGTCGCAACCTCGATTTTTTCATGATGGGCCAGGACGAGATCGTCGCCGAATTCCAGCGCCACTCCGACGGCGCGAACCTCAGCCTGATTGAAGGCAACAAGGGCCTGTACGACGGGCTCAACCTCGATGGCAGCAACAGCAATGCCGCGCTGGCTCGCCTGCTGCAGGCTCCGGTGGTGCTGGTTATCGACGCCCGCGGCATGACGCGCGGAATCGCGCCCTTGATCCTGGGCTACCAGGCCTTCGACCGGAATATCAACATCGCCGGGGTGATACTCAATAATCTCGGCGGCGACCGCCACGAGAGCAAGCTGCGCGCCGTGATCGAGCACTATACCGACGTGCCGGTGATCGGCGCGGTGCATCACGATAAGCGCCTGGAAATCGTGGAGCGCCACCTCGGCCTGATGCCGAGCAACGAAGCCGAAGCGGCGACGCGGCGCGTGAATGAAATTGGCGAGCTGGTCGGGGCGCAAGTCGATCTCGACAAATTGCTTGAAATCGCCGCCTCTGCGCCGCCGTTGCCTGAACCGCTGGCGGGTTGCCCTCACCTCAATCCTCTCGATCATAGCCAGCGCCTTTTACCATTGCCCCCTCTCCCTCCGGGAGAGGGTTGGGGAGAGGGAAGTCCGACGGGGGGAAGCAACCCTCATCCCAACCTTCTCCCAAAGGGAGAAGGGGCAAACGTGGAGGGCGCTTGCTTTGATTTGCTTGGCGACGCTAAAGCCTCGGTTCGTATCGGCTGGGCCAGGGACAAGGCCTTCGGCTTCTACTATGCCGACGACCTCGAAGCCTTGCGCGCCGCCGGCGCCGAACTGGTCCCGCTGGATACCCTGCACGACCCGCATCTCCCGGAAGTGGACGGCCTGTTTATCGGCGGCGGCTTCCCCGAGTTGTTCATGAGCGAACTGGAAGCCAACACCACGCTGCGCGAAGAGATCGGCAGCGCCATCGAGAACGGGATGCCGGTCTACGCGGAATGCGGCGGACTCATGTACCTGGCGCGCACGCTGACCTGGCATGGCGAAAAGCGCAGCATGGTGGGGGTTATCCCGGGCGATGTGGTGATGCACGAAAAACCGGTCGGGCGCGGCTATATCCGCCTGGAGGAAACGGGGGCGAATCCATGGCCGACGTTGGCCGGGTCGTCGCCGGTGCCCGAAGTGCGCGGCCACGAATTCCACTATTCCAGCCTGGACAACCTGGACGCAAGCGGGCTGAAGTATGCTTACGAGGTCAAGCGTGGCCATGGCATAGACGGTCATCACGACGGCATCGTCTACAAAAACCTGCTGGCTTCCTATGCGCATCTGCGCAGTCTTGGCGCTTATAACTGGGCCGCCCGTTTCGTTGCCTTCGTGCGCAGCAAGGCGCAAGGAGCAGACAAGCCGTTGGATGGGAGCGCGCGGCGCCATGAACGCGCCGCCTGATTTGAATTGTTAATATCTAAAGGAGAAAGTCGATGATTACAGTAACCGCCAAAGCCGCCGAGCAGATTCAGCAGGCCGCCACCCAAAGCGAATCCGAAGGGATGTTTCTGCGGATTGCCGCTCGTCGCGGCATGAACGGAAGTATCGAGTACGGCATGGGTTTCGATGAGCAGAGCGAGGAAGACATGACGGTGAATTCCGAGGGAGTTACCGTTCTCGTGTCGCCAGAGCATACGGTGCTGCTGAACGGGGCCGTGCTGGATTTCGTCGAACTTGATCCCGGCGACTTCCGCTTCATTTTCATTAACCCCAACGATACCGGCGGATCTTCCTGCGGCACTTCGTCCGAGGGTGGTGGCGGCGGCGGTGGCTGCGGCGGCTGCGGCGGCGGTTGCCACTAAAGGGAAAAACATGGCAGCCAAACCCGGAGAACGAAAACTCCAGATCCTGCAAAACCTGGCGGAAATGCTGCAGAAACCGCAGGGCGAGAAAATCACCACCGCATCCCTCGCTGCCAAAATCGGCGTGTCCGAGGCGGCGCTCTACCGCCACTTTGCCAGCAAGGCGCAAATGTTCGAGGGGCTGATCGAGTTCATCGAGCAGACCCTGTTCGGCCTGATCAACAAGATCACCAGCGAAGAGAACAACGGCGTGAAACAGCTGGAGGCCGTGCTGCCATTGCTGCTCGGTTTTGCCCAGAAGAATCCCGGTATGACCCGGGTGCTGATCGGCGAGGCGCTGGTCAACGAGGATAGCCGCCTCCAGACCCGCATCAACCAGCTGCACGACCGGCTGGAAGCCACGCTCAAGCAGTCATTGCGGCTTGCCGCGAGCCAGCAGGAAATTCCAGCCGAGATCGATGCCGCCGCTCAGGCCAACCTGATGATGAGCTTCGTGGTCGGCCGCTGGCACCAGTTCGCCAAGAGCGGCTTCAAGCGCGAGCCGATGGAGTTCTGGGCGGCACAGGGACGGGCGCTGATCAGGGGGTGAGTGCCAGGTGAAGAACAGCCACGTAGGGTGGGCACGTTTTTGTGCCCACGCGGTTGATTTCCTGTCCGCGTGGGCACAATAAAGCTGTGCCCACCCTACCTGAAAGCTTGAAGGGGGAAGAATCCCCCCTTCAAGCTATTTCCTGCTTTTTCCTTACACCCAGTTCAGTCCCATCGCTTTCATGTTATGACCGAAAGCGGTGCCGCGACTATCCGGGGCAACGGTGACGATGTCGGCATGCAACGCGCACTTGACCAGGCGGCCAGCAGGAAGCTGGTTGAGTACGGCCAGTTCGGGGACTTCACCGGCCAACTCCCTGCGCAGGGCCGCCAAGTCGCGGTGGCCTGATGCGGACATCGTGGTCAAGATGTCCCGCACGGAGGTGCCTTGGCCTTGGCCGATGGCGGCGGCTTGCAGGATTGCCAGATCGCCGTCGCGGTTGAGGAAAGCGCCGCTGGCCTGCATCGGATCGGCGGCTTCAATCTGCACCGCAGGCACCACTCCTGGGGAGTGGCGACCAATGGCGATCACCTTGGCGGCGCCCGCCTGATCGGCGGTGAGGCGCGCTTCAACGACGATCAGGCAATCGGCCAAGTCAAAACAAGCGCCTTTCTCGTTTGCCCCCTCTCCCGCTTGCGGGAGAGGGTTGGGGAGAGGGCGCATGGGCTTTACCCCAAGGCGGTGCAGCAAGGCGACGTTGGCCTCGCCAGCAAGTTTGCCCATCTTTCTGGACGTGGCGTTATCCGCAGCGCTGATCGGGTAATAGATCTCGCTGCGGGTGTCGCGGCCCAGCCGCACGGCGGCATAAAGGTCCTCCACCGGCAGCATGGGGGAGACGATGATCGCCACTTTCCCGGCTGCGGCTATCAGTTCCCTGGCCTTGGCAATGGCCTCGGCCGGGGCGGCTATGGGCTTGCCGCTGAACAATTGATAACTGAAGCGGCCCTCCGCGCAGATGCAGGCGCCATTCACCGGATCGTTGTCGAGGCTTGTCACCTTCACCACCCGCCTTTCGGCGCTGTGGATCGTGAGGGCGCAGCCACGGCTGCACGCGGTGCAGGTGCTGATGGTTCGGACGCTGATCCAGGGGCCGGCTTCCTTGCCGGTGTTGGGGGAGATCGTGCCGGTGGGGCAGACGTCGATGCACATGCCGCAGGCGTCGCAGCCGCTTTGCTGCAACGGGTCGTTGAAGTTCGGGCCAATGCGGGTGTCGAAGCCGCGGTTGATGAAGGTGAGGGCGTTGATTTCCCGCACCTCGGAGCAGACCCGCACGCAGCTTGCGCAGGTGATGCACTTGTCGGCTTCAATGCGGATCAGCGGATGGCGGGTGTCTGCGATAACTTTGCGTTGATCGCCGGCCAGACGCTTTTCGGTCGCCCCGTACTCCGTGGAGTAATTACGCAAGTCGCAGTCGAAGCGGGCGTTACAGCCGCACTCGATGCAGCGGGTGGATTCAGCCATGGCTTGCGCTTCACTGAGGCCGGTGTTGATCTCGCCCCAACCGCCGGCTTTCAGGCGCTGCTCCGGCGGGAAGGTGCTCTCCAGGGCGCGTTTCTTGTGGATGAAACGCGGGGAGAAATCAGCCGTTTCCAGTTCTTCCAGGCGGCCAAGCGAGATCGCGTATTCTTCCTTGAGTTTGACATCCGCCCCATTCAGATGCAGGTCGATGGCCAAGGCGGCGCGTCGGCCTTCGCCAATGGCGCGAATCAGGATGTCCGGCCCGAACGAGCAGTCGCCCGCCGCAAAGACGCCCGTCACCGAAGTGACGTTGGTCTTGGCATCGTAAATAAAGGTGTTCCACTTGGTGGCATCCGGTTTGGTCGAGCCGGCCTCCTCCTTGATGCAGGCGAGGTCGGGGTCCTGGCCAATGGCAGCGATGATGAGATCGAAAGGCAGGTCTTCTTCGCTGCCCGCCACCGGAACCGGACTGCGACGGCCCGATCCATCCGGCTCACCCAGTTCCATGGTGATCACGCGCAGTGCCTTGGCCTTGCCGGAATCGTCCAGCACGACTTCCAGCGGAGCGGTGAGGAAGCGTACCTCGATCCCTTCTTCGATGGTCTCATGCTGTTCGGCGGGCAGGGCGGGCATTTCCGCCTGGGTGCGGCGGTAGAGCAGAGTGACTTCAGCGCCAAGACGTTTCGCCACGCGGGCGCAGTCCATCGCCGTATCGCCGCCGCCGATGACGCCCACTTTGCGACCGGCATCGGTGATTTCGCCAAGTACGGCCTGGCGCAGGAAATCGACACCGCCGATCACGCCGGGGGAATTTTCATTGGCAATGCGCATCGGTTTGGCCTTATGGGCGCCAATGGCCAGCAGAACCGCGCCAAAGCCTTGTTCCTTGAGACTGGCAATGGTGAAATCCTTGCCCAGCCGTTGGTTGAAGTGAACTTTCACCCCCATGTCGAGAATCGACTGGATTTCGCGGTCCATCAACTCCCAGGGCAGACGGAAACGCGGGATGCCGTAGCGGGCCATGCCGCCCAAGTGGGGCAGTGCCTCGAAGATCTCCACCGCATGGCCCATGCGTCGCAGGAAAGAGGCTGCCGATAGGCCCGCCGGGCCACCGCCGACAATAGCGACGCGCTTGCCAGTATCCGCGCCGGAGGCGACCACAAAGGGGCCGTTGGCCAGTTCATACTCAGAGGAGAAGCGTTTAAGCGGATTGATGGCCACCGCCTCGTCCACCAGGGTGCGCCGACATTCCGATTCGCAGGGGTGGGGGCAGATGCGTCCACACACCACCGGCAGGGGGTTGCGTTCCTTGATCAGCCGCACCGCCGCCTCGAACTGGCCGTTGGCGATGTGGGCGATGTAGCCCTGGATGTCGATGTTGGCCGGGCAGGTCGTCTCGCAGGGGGCGACGCAGTCGCCGACATGGTCGGAGAGGATCAGATCCAGGCCCATTTTGCGGCTTTTCGTCACGCGTTCGCTGTCGGTATGGATCACCATGCCGGGCGCGATGCGCGTGCTGCACGCGGGCAACAGGGTGCGCGCCTTCTCCACGTCCACCACGCACAGGAAGCACGAGGCAAAGGGTTTCAGGCGGTTGTCGTGACAAAAGGTGGGGATATGCACCCCCTGGGAGTCGGCAACCTCGCGAATGGTCGATCCGGCGGTTGCCTGGACCGGTTGTCCGTTGAGGGTAATGGCGATAGTTTCGGTCATAACGGGGCCTCGCGTGTTCGGAACGGGGGATGCGTCGGTCATTGAACCACCAGCGCTTTCGGTGCGCATACTTCGGCGCACATACCGCAGTTGATGCAGACCGTGGTGTCAATGACCCAGGTCTCCGGTTTTTTGGTTTCGCCCGTGATGCAGTTGACCGGGCAGTAGCGCTGGCAGATGGAGCAGCCGGTACACTGGCTCTGATCGATGGTATGCTGGATCAGACCCTTGCAAACACCCGCCGGGCACTTCTTGTCGCACACATGGGCGAGATATTCGTCGCGGAAATAGCGCAGGGTGGTGAGCACCGGGTTGGGCGAAGTCTGCCCCAGACCGCAGAGGCTGGCATCCTTGACGCTGTTGGAAAGCTCTTCGAGGGTGTCGAGGTCTTCCATTTCCCCTTTGCCTTCGCAGATGCGGGTCAAAATCTCCCGCAGGCGGATGTTGCCAATGCGGCAAAAGGTGCATTTGCCGCAGGACTCGCGCTGGGTGAATTCGAGGAAATAGCGGGCAATGTCCACCATGCAGGACTTGGTGTCCATGACGACCATGCCGCCGGAACCCATGATCGCCCCGGTGGCGTTGATGGCGGCGTATTCAATCGGGGTGTCGAAGAGGGATTCCGGGATACAGCCGCCGCTGGGGCCCCCGAGTTGCACCGCTTTGAGCGGATGCTCCGACGAAGATCCGCCGCCGATTTCCATCAGCAACTCGCGCACGCTCATCCCCATCGGGATTTCCACCAGACCGCCACGCGCAATCGCGCCGGCCAGGGCAAAAACCTTGGTGCCCTTGCTGTCGGAGGTGCCGATGCTGGAGTAGGCCGGCCCTCCGTTGAGGATGATCCAGGCCAGATTGGAGAGGGTTTCGACGTTGTTGATAATGGTCGGCTTGCCGAACAGCCCTTTAATAGCCGGGAAGGGGGGGCGAATGCGCGGCATTCCGCGCAGCCCCTCGATGGAGGCCAGCAGGGCGGTCTCTTCGCCGCAGACAAAGGCGCCGGCGCCCTCTTTGACTTTTACGTCAAAGGAAAAATCGCTTCCCAGGATGTTCTCGCCGAGATAACCCGCCGCGCGGGCATCTTTGATCGCCTTGTTGAAGTTGATCACCGCCAGCGGGTATTCGGCGCGGATATAGGCATAACCTTTGGCCGCTCCGATGGCGTAGGCGGCGATCAGCATCCCTTCCAGGACACTGTGGGGGTCGCCCTCCAGCAGGGAGCGATCCATGAACGCGCCGGGGTCGCCCTCGTCGCCGTTGCAGATTAAATACTTGAGGTCGCCAGGGGCGTTGCGGGCAAAGCGCCACTTGGCATGGGTGGGGAAGCCCGCGCCGCCGCGACCGCGCAGTCCGGCAACCTCCACCTCTTTGATGACATCATCGGGGGTCATGCCGCCTTTGATGATCTTTTCCAGGGCTTGATAGCCGGTGCGCGCCTTGTACTGCTCGATGGAGGTCGGATTGAGCTGGCCGACGTTGCGCAGAGCGATGCGGGTCTGGCGGGCAAGGTATTTTCCCTTTTCCAGGCCGGGTTGATCGCTGGAGCGGATCAGCATCTCTGCGGGCAGTTCGCCGTCGGCAGTGTGAAAGGCGACAATTTGCGGGATATTCTTCTTGTCAACCAGGCCGTACAGGTGGGTGGTTCCGCTGGTTTCGTCGCCAATCTCCACCATCACTTCCTGGTGGCACATGCCGGCGCAGCCGACGGTGCGAAAAACGGCCTGGGGGAGTTTTTTCTGTAACAGGGAGAATACCTCCCTGGCCCCGGCGGCAATGCCGCAGGTTCCTTCCCCTACAGTGACGATCAATCCTTCTCCGCTCATTCGGGGCTCCCCTCATCGTTCTCGACCGGTGCCGATTCGGTTTTCTCTGGCTTGGCTTTTTCAAGTCCAAGGAGTGTCTCATTGTGGCTCTTGGCGTGTTTTTTCAAGCTACGCTGAGAGTCTGCCCCCTTGAGGTTGGGGAAGACATCGTCGCCGATCACCATCACCGGGGCGAGTGAGCAGCAACCTATGCAGGCCACGTCTTCCATGGTGTAGCTGCCGTTGCGTGAGGTGTCAGCTTCGGGATCGGTGATGTCCAGCGCCTGACGCAACGCGGTGTTGAGCCGGTCAGCCCCCTTTACGTGGCAGGCGGTGCCGTGGCAAACCTTGATCCGGTTGCGCCCTACCGGACGCAAGCGGAACTGGGCATAAAAGGTGACGACGCCAAAGAGTTGACTGGCGTTGATGTCGCTATATTGAATTACCAAATCCATAGCCTTACGCGGCACATAGCCATATTCGGTCTGAATGGCTTGCAGCAACGGCACGGCGGCGGAGGAATCGGAACCGATCTGGGCGATCCATTGCTGGATGAGTTGTGGATCGACAACAGCTTCCAGGGAGGAAGTGGTCACGGCGTATGCTCCTCAATAAGTTCGCAGAAGTTGGCAATTCTCTACTTTAGTGGCAAAAAAAGAAATAGGAATTCAGGTACAAGAACAAAATTATTTTTGGTGTCGGCACCTCTGTCAAACGCTGCTTAGTCACGGCCAAGCAGTCATTGTGGCTTGCCGCGAGCCAGCCCTACGAAGGCTGATCGGCTGAACATACCGGGCAGGCCGGATCCTTCTTCAGCCGGATCGAACGCCATTCCATCTGCAATCCGTCGAGCAGCAGCAGCCGGCCATTCAGCGGCCGGCCGGCGCCGCATAGTATTTTCAGCGCTTCGGCCGCCTGGGTCGAGCCGATGATCCCCACCAGCGGCGCGAACACGCCCATCACCGCACAGCGCTCGCCTTCCTCCCCCCCCGCTTCCGGAAACAGGCAGTGGTAGCAAGGGCTGGAGAGGGTGCGCAAATCAAAAACCGCCACCTGTCCATCGAAGCGTATTGCCGCGCCGGAAACCAGCGGCTTGCCGTGGGCGACGCAGGCGCGGTTGACGGCATGGCGGGTGGCGAAGTTGTCGCTGGCATCGAGCACGACATCGGACTGGGCGATGAGATGGTTAAGTTCAGCGCCTTCGACGCGCTGCGGAATGGCCGTAATGTTGATTTCGGGATTGATGGCTTTGAGCGTGCGCTGCGCCGATGTCGCCTTGTTGGTGCCGAGGGAATGGGTGAAGTGGGCGATCTGGCGCTGCAGGTTGGTGAGGTCGACGCTGTCGCCGTCGCAGATCGTGATCCTGCCGACGCCGCTGGCGGCAAGGTAGAGCGCGGCTGGGGAGCCCAGGCCACCGGCGCCGATAATCAGGGCATGGGCGCCAAGCAGCTTTTCCTGACCCTCGATGCCAATCTGTGGCAGCAGGATGTGCCGGCTGTAGCGCAGGAGCTGGTTGTCGTTCATTTCGGGGGTTCAGGAATGGCCACGAAAAAAGCACAAAACGCACAATATAATCATGTGACTCTTGTGCCTTCTTGTGGCCAGCGCTTCTAGCGGCGTTGCAGGATCTGCAACCCCTTCAGCAGGTTGAGCGCCTGATTCAGCTGGTAGTCGTTTTTCGACACGATTTCGCCGGGAGCCGGTTTGTCGCTGTCGGTTTTGCCTTCTTTGCCCTTGGGCGCAGGTTTGGGCGGCGCGGGCAGCTTGATCGACGGCGATTCAGGCTTTTTGGTTTCCTCATCCTTGTTGCCGTTGGATAGATGCCGCTCCAGATCGGCTTCGCGCAGGTTGAACGCGCCTTGCTGCTCGACTCCGCTGACCGTGGCCTCTTCGACGGCGATATCCGGGCTGATGCCCTTGGCCTGGATGGAGCGTCCGTTAGGCGTGAAATAGCGCGACGTGGTCAGCTTGATGGCGGTGTTGTTGCCCAGCGGCAGGATGGTTTGCACCGACCCCTTGCCAAAGGTTTGTGTGCCCATGATGATGGCGCGCTTGTGATCCTGCAGGGCGCCGGCGACGATTTCCGAGGCCGAGGCCGAGCCGCCGTTGACCAGTACCACCATGGGCACGGTTTTGGTGTCTGCGGGCAGATTTTTCAGGTA
>JAUYEK010000027.1 GCA_030691435.1 Sulfuricella sp.
GCCGGGGTTTCCACTTGGCCGTGGGCCAGAGTCAGGGTGCCGCGACGGGCGGGGCCGTCGGTAGCGAGAAGATCAAATTTCATTGCTGCCTTTCTATGAGCATTGCATCGCCATAACTAAAAAAGCGATAGCGATTTTCCACCGCATGGCGGTAAGCACGGCGGATATTTTCCATACCGCCGAAAGCCGACACCAGCATCATCAGGGTGGATTTTGGCAGGTGGAAATTGGTCAGCAGCCTCTCCACGACCTTGAAACGATAGCCGGGAAAAATGAAGATGTTGGTCTCGCCGCTCCCCGCTTCCAGCTCGCCGCCTGCCGCCGCAGACTCCAGCGCCCGCAAGCTGGTCGTCCCCACCGCCATCACGCGCCCGCCCTCCGCCCCGGCCAACCGGATCAAATCCACAGTCTGCTGCGGCACGGTGTACCACTCGCTGTGCATGTGATGCTCGGCGATATCTTCTACCCGCACCGGCTGGAAGGTGCCCGCGCCGACGTGGAGCGTCACGTAAGCCGTCTTCACCCCCATTTTTTCGAGAGTTTCCAGCATCGCCGGATCGAAATGCAGCCCCGCCGTGGGCGCTGCTACCGCACCCGGCTCCCGTGCGTAAACGGTCTGGTAGCGGGTTTCGTCTATCTCGCCCGGCGCATGGGTGATGTAGGGCGGTAGCGGCAGGCTGCCGTGCTGTTCCAGCAGCTCCAGCAGCGGCGTTTCCCCGGCAAAGCGCAGGCGGTAGAGTTCGCCCTGCCGCTCCTCCACCGTCGCCACGATCTCGCCCGCCAGCAGCAGGCCGGAGCCGGGCTTGGGCGCATGGCTGGCGCGGATGTGGGCGAGCGCGCGACGCTCGTCCAGCACCCGCTCAACCAGCACCTCCAGCTTGCCGCCGCTGTCCTTCACCCCGAACAGCCGGGCCTTGATCACGCGCGTGTCGTTGAACACCAGCAAGTCGCCGGGCTTGAGGAATTGCGGCAAATCGGCGAACTGCCGATCCGCCAGCTCGCCGCTCGCGCCATCAAGATGGAGCAAACGGCTCTGGCTGCGCTCCTGAGCGGGAAACTGGGCGACCAGTTCGGGGGGCAGCTCGAAATCGAAATCACTGGTTTTCATACGAAGAAACTTGCCGGGAAAATGTTTTTGGTTGATAATTCGCGACTCACTAGACCAGCCGGGATGGCGGAACTGGTAGACGCACGGGACTCAAAATCCCGCGCTAGCAATAGCGTGCCGGTTCGATTCCGGCTCCCGGCACCATAGCATAAATCAATCTGTTGCGATAACCGCCACAGATGCACTCATCATCTCGACGCATTCTCGCCCGAGCCTTTCCTGACAAAGCTTGTGAATGTCGTCGCATTCAGTCAAAATCCGCTAACCCGTTATAATATTTATTCATTTAGGCCTTCTCAAGGAACGCGCCGCCCCGCATGGAAAAATTCGCCTTAAAGATACTGCTGGTCGATAATTCCAAGGTTTTCCAGGGAATTTTCGAAGAGGCTTTTGAAGGCACGCATTTTACTCCTGTGGCGTGTGACACGGGAGGCAAGGCACTGCAAGAATTACAGCGGGAAAAATATGTCCTGGTGTGTAGCTCGATGTATCTTTCCGACATGGAGGGCATCGAATTATGCCGCGCCATGCGGCAAATTCCGGGGTATGCTTTTACGCCCTTTAATCTGTTCACTTCCAGCGACGCCCCCTCCATCCTCAAACAAGCCCTGCCCGCCGGGGTCACCGATATTTTTCGCAAGCCGGAAATTCAGGAGCTGATCAACTCCATCAAGCGCTTCCCTTTCAAAAAACAGCCGCTCGCGGGGCGGGTGCTGTATGTGGAAGACGGCCGGTTACAACGTGAATACATCATGGCCATGTTTCAGGAATATGGCCTGGAGGTGGACGCCTACCCTTCCGCGGATGAGGCTTGGCCCGCTTTCCTGCAGCGGCCATACGATCTTGTCGTGACCGACATCGTGCTCGAGGGAACCATGAGCGGCCTGGTGTTCGTCAACCATATCCGGCGCCTCGGCGATGGGCGGGGAGACGTGCCTGTTCTCGCCATTACGGCGTTCGACGATCCCTCGCGCCGAATCGAACTGTTCAGCCTCGGGGTGACCGATTACGCCATCAAACCGGTGATAGAAGAAGAGTTGATCGCCAGGGTCAGAAATTTGATCGCCAACCGTCAACTGATGTTGGAAGTGCAGCAGCAGAAAACCATTGCCGAAACGGCAAACGCGGCGAAAACCGAGTTTCTGTCCTCCATGAGCCATGAACTGCGGACGCCTCTCAACGCCGTTATGGGCTTCTCGCAATTGCTGCTGGACGACCTTGATGATGAACCTCTCTCCCCCGGCCAGCAGGAATTTGTGCAGCGAATACTCAAAAGCGGCAATCACTTGCTGCTCCTGATCAACGACATCCTCTACCTTGCCAAAATCGAGAGCGGCAGGGTCAGCGTCACGCTGGAAGACGTGGCTCTGGACGACTTGATGCTCGAATGCACGGCAACGGTACAGCCCTTGGCCGAAAAAACGGGGATTTCCGTCAGCGTCGATCAAGGGGTCGAAAGTGGCCCGGTCATCGTGTATGCCGACCCCACCCGCCTCAAACAGGTGCTCATCAACCTGATGTCCAATGCGGTGAAGTACAACCGGCAAGGTGGTTCAGTCAGCGTCCGCATCCAGCGCAAACCCGACACGGCGAGGGTCAGCGTTTCCGACACCGGCCTGGGCATCCCCCCGGAAAAACTGCCCGAGCTGTTTAAGCCTTTCAGCCGACTGGGACAGGAGCTCAGCGGCATCGAAGGTACCGGCATCGGCCTGAGCATCGCGCAAAAGCTCATTCACTTGATGAACGGGGAAATCGGGGTAGAAAGCAGGGTCGGCGAGGGATCTACTTTCTGGCTGGAACTGCCTGTCATCCACAACGCCAACAAACAAGAAGGGCAGCCTTCCGCGACCGCCCCCGGTTAGTCTCAACCCGGCCTTACGCGGCCTGAACCGGAATCTCTCGCCGCTTGTCGACGATGCGGTTAGCCGCATCCACATATACCAGCTCGGGCTGGAATTTCTGCAGTTCCAGCTCGTTGTACATAGCATAGGTGGCAATGATGATGAGGTCGCCGGGATTCGCCTTGTGCGCCGCTGCGCCGTTCACGGAAATAATGCCAGAACCGCGCTGCGCCTTGATGGCATAAGTGGTAAAACGCTCGCCATTGCTCACGTTGTAAATGTCGATCTGCTGGTATTCGCGGATGTCCGCGGCCTCCAGCAAGGTTTCGTCAATCGCGCACGAGCCTTCGTAATGCAGCTCGGAATGCGTGACGGTGACACGGTGCAGCTTGGATTTGAGCATCAGTCTTTGCATTGGCTCACTCCGCAATCAGGGAATCAAAAGGACGCGTATTATAAGTCTTTGTCCGCATTGAGACAAATTTCCAGGTTATCGATCAATCGGGTCTTGCCCAGCCATGCCGCTGCCAGCACCACCAGATTCAACTCGCCGGCCTGCGCCGACGCCAGGGAGTCGGCGGCCCGCACCAAAACATACTCCACACACCAGCCGTGAGCTTCCAGGTCGTCAATGGCTCCGCGCTCCAGTGCCGGAAAATCAAGGTTACCCGCAACTATAGACTCCCGGATGCGCGCAAGGTTCCGGTACAGCCGCACCGCCTCGGCGCGCTCTTCCGCACCGAGATAACCGTTACGCGAGCTGAGGGCGAGGCCGTCCCCGGCACGCAGGGTTTCCCCCGCCACGATCTCCAGCGGCAGGTTGAGCTGTCGCGCCATGGCGCGAATCACATGCAACTGCTGGTAATCTTTCTTGCCGAACACCGCCGCCCGCGGCTGGACGATGTTGAACAGCTTCAGCACCACCGTCGCCACGCCGCGGAAATGGCCGGGACGGAATGCGCCGCACAGCTCATTGGCGACTGGCGGCGGCTCGACGTAAACCTGCTGCGGCTCGGGATACAGATCCGCGACCGTCGGCGCGAACACCACATCGGCCAGCCCGGCCAGCTTTTCGCAGTCCTGCTCGAAGGTACGCGGGTATTTGGCAAAATCCTCATTCGGCCCGAACTGGAGGGGATTGACGAAGATGCTCACCACCACGCAGCGGCCATGCTCGCGCGCCTGCCGAACCAATGCCAGATGGCCCTGGTGCAGGTTGCCCATGGTGGGAACGAAAGCGACGGACGGCTCGGACTTCAGCCGGCCGCGCAATTCCTGGGTGGTTGAGATAATCTGCATGAATGACAAATCAAAAACAATGTTCTGGCGCCGGGAACTCGCCGCTTTTCACCGCCTTGACATATCGCTCGACAGCCGCCTGAATGCTATCGGCACCGGTCAAAAAATTCCTGGCGAATTTCGGCGGTTTGCCGGGATAAATGCCAAGCAGGTCGTACAGCACCAGCACCTG
>JAUYEK010000033.1 GCA_030691435.1 Sulfuricella sp.
GCGCAACATGCGCGAGCTGATCCAGCAGATGGGCGCAATCGACGGCGAAGTGAAAGCGCTGGTGAACGACCCGGCTTCGGCGATCCTGGAGATCGACAGAAAAGTGGCCGATTTCATTCGCTCCGACCGCTATCCGGTCGATGCCTGGCCGGTGCCGCTGGCCGGTTCGCTGATTCCGTGGATTGACGTGGCGCTCGAATCCGGACAGAGCAAGGAGGAGTGGAAGGCGCAGGTCGAGTGCAACAAGATACTGGGGCGTTCCGACAGCCAGATCCCGATCGATGGCCTGTGCGTGCGCATCGGCGCGATGCGCTGCCACAGTCAGGCGCTGACCATCAAGATGACCAGGGATGTGCCGCTGGACGAGATCCACGCCATTATCGCCGCGCACAACGACTGGGTGAAAGTGGTGCCCAACGACCGCGAAATCACCATGAAGGAGCTCACGCCTGCGGCAGTGACCGGCATGCTGACCGTGCCGGTCGGCCGCATGCGCAAGCTCAACATGGGGCCGCAGTACCTTTCGGCTTTCACCGTCGGCGACCAGTTGCTGTGGGGCGCTGCCGAGCCGCTGCGCCGCATGCTGCGCATCCTGATCGAAGGCTGAAATTGGCATACTTAAGCCCCAACCGGTACGATGATATTCGTATCGGTTGGGGCTTCGTTTTTTCCTGTCGATTTCGCATTGGCAAGGTTACAAACCTGTAATTAATCTACCTACTTACAACTCAATGTAACATGCAAGATTAGCTTGCATCCCTAACTCCATGATGTTAATTTAGTTAACCTAGCCAAAAAAATCTCGAGGGTGGCATGGATCGAAAATATAAGAAAACCGCTTGGCTGACTGCCGGTTTGATGCTGATGGCATCACTTCCCGCTTTTGCGGCCGGGCTGGGCAAACTGACGGTGACGTCGACCCTGGGGCAACCGTTCAGGGGGGAAATCGACCTGCTTGCGGTGGACAAGAAAGATCTCGGCTCAATCCGTGCCCGTTTCGCCTCCTTCGAGGCTTTTAAGGAAGCGAAAATAGAGCGCGTTCCCGTGCTTTCTGCCATGCGTTTCAGCGTGGAGCAGAAAAAGAACGGCGATCCCTATCTCAAGATTACCTCCACAAAACCTGTAGACGAACCCTTCCTGGACATGCTGATCGAGCTCGATTGGCCCGCCGGTCGCCTGGTCCGTGAATACACCATCCTGCTTGACCCTCCCGGTTATGGCGAGCAGCAGGCAGAAGTTGCGCCGGTGGCCGCCCCGGTGGTCAAACCTGTTTCAGCTGTGCCAGTACAGGCGGCGGCAGTTCCGGTTCAGCCGGCCGATACGCCGGCTGGTGCCATAAAGCCGGAAATCAGGGCGAGTATTCCACTGGACAAGAAGCTGCTGGCAAAAGAAGAAGCGGAAGTTGCCGGAGAGAGCAAACCAGCGCGGGAAACCTATGGTCCGGTCAGAAAAGGCGAGAATCTGGCGGGTATCGCCTCTGCCCTGAAACCGGAGGGTGTCAGCCTGGAGCAGATGCTGGTCGCACTGTTCCAGTCCAACAAGCAGGCGTTTGCCGGCAACAACATGAACCGGTTGAAGGCAGGCCAGATTCTGCGCGTGCCTGAGGCCGGGCTAGCCGAAGAGGTGAAAACGAACGAGGCAGCCAAACAGGTGAAGGCACATTCCGCCGACTGGCATGCTTACCGTCAGAAGCTGGCGGCGGCCGTAGCCGAGGCCAAGCCGGCACAGGAAGGCGCGGCCAGGCAGGCGGTGAGCGGCAAGATCACCACTGCGGTGGAAGACAAGGCAGCCGCAGCGAAAGAACCCGCCACGGATGTTCTCAAGCTGTCTAAGAGTGAAGGCCTGGGTGGTGCCGGGGTTGGCGGCGGCAAGGACATGCAGGCGATGAAGGGGCAGATCCAGGCCATGCAGGAAGAAGCCACGGCCAAGGGAAAGGCGATCAAGGAGGCCAATCAGCGCATCTCCGACCTGGAAAAAAACATCCAGGAAATGCAGAAGCTGCTGGAGCTCAAAAATCAGAACCTGGCGGATCTGCAGAAACAAGCTGCCGCAACCAAGACGGCGCCGGCGGTTTCGCCCGCGCCCGCTATGCCAGCAGCGGCCCAACCTGAAGAAAAGCCCGCCGTTCCCGCTGCAGAGCAGAAAGTTGCCGCTGCGGTCGACGAGAAAGCTCTCGTGGAAGGCGAAAAGCCGGCAGCCAAGCCGAAGAAACCCCAACCGGTGCTCGCCGAGCAGAAGAAGCCGGAAGCGTCCTTCCTCGATGAAGCGATGGAAACCCCGCTCTACCTGGGCGGCGGCGCAGCGGCAATCCTGCTGCTAGGCTTGCTGGGTGCGAAAATGCTGGCGGGCCGGCGCAGGAAAAACGTCGCCAGCTTCGAAGACAGCATAATGACCCATGGCGATCTCAAGGCCAACACGGTCCTGGGCGCTACCAGCGGCGGCAAGATCGACACCGGCGATACCTCGTTCTTGACCGATTTCAGTCAAGCCGGACTGGGGTCGATCGATACCAGCGAAGTTGATCCCATCGCCGAGGCTGAGGTCTACATGGCCTATGGTCGTGATGCACAGGCGGAGGAAATCCTCAAGGAAGCGCTGAGCAAGTATCCCAACCGTCACGAGATTCGCCTCAAGCTGCTGGAAATCTATGCCGGGCGCAAGAGTCTGAACGCCTTCGAAGCCGTGGCAGGAGAAATGTATGCCGCGCTTGGCGGGCAGGCCGGCCCGGTCTGGGACAAGGCGGCCGAAATGGGCCGTGCGCTGGATCCGCAGAACCCGCTCTATGCTGAGAAATCGAAAGCGGCGGTTGCGACTGAGCCTGCCGCCCTCGGCGATGAGGATGTATTCGAAAAAACCATGATTGTGGCTGGTGGCACCGCAGGTCTGATATCGGCGGCAGAGCATGGCGTCACCCTTGATCTGGGAGGGCCGGAAATTACGGAAGCCGCTGAGTCGGACCTGGATTTCAATCTCGACATCGTAGCGCCGGCAACCGAAGCCACTCCTGATGTTTTGCTGCCGGAGCCGGTCGAGGAGAGCCTGCCCGCTGAGGAAGCGGCTACCGATCTTGGGTTCGACCTCGATCTGGGCGCACTTTCTGGAGAGGGTGCTCAAGCTGAGCAACCCGCGGCTGCGCCGGTTGCCGAGACAGAAGAGCCGGCTGCCGACATGGGACTGGATTTTAATCTGGATCTGGGCGCACCTGCAGTGGCTGAAGCTGCACCAGAACCAGAACCAGAACCAGAACCAGAACCAGAACCAGAACCAGAACCAGAACCAGAACCAGAACCAGAACCAGAACCAGAACCAGAACCAGACCCAGAACCAGAACCAGAACCGGCT
>JAUYEK010000037.1 GCA_030691435.1 Sulfuricella sp.
CGCTTTCTTCAAGCAGGGGAAGAAAGGTGCCAGGAAGCAGCAGGCCCTGCTCGGGGTGCTGCCAGCGGATCAGCGCCTCGGCGCCAACCACCCGACCGTTGCGGAGGTTGACCTTGGGCTGGTAGTGGAGCCGGAATTCACCGTTCACAAGCGCTTCCTGGATGCGCTCCAGATGCTCCCGCCGGAATCGCACCAGGCGATCCTGTACGGCGTCGAACATGTGGTAGCGGTTGCGTCCGGCCTGTTTGGCGATGTACATGGCCTGATCGGCATGGCGCAGCAGGACACCCGGGTCGGCCCTGTCGAACGGGAACAGGGTGACACCGATACTGGCGGAAATCTGCAACTCCTGTTCGGCCAGTTGCATGTAAGGCGCGGATACCTTCAGCAGAATGTGCGACAGGCGTCTCTCCAGTTCGTCCATGGCGTAGAGGTCGGTCAGCAGCAGGACGAATTCGTCGCCACCCAGCCGCGCCACGGTATCCCCAGCGCGAACCGCATCCTTCAGCCGGTTGGCGACTTCAATCAGCAGCCGGTCGCCGGTTTCGTGGCCATACTTGTCGTTGATCGGCTTGAAGTCGTCCAGGTCGATGGCGCAGATGGCCAACAATTGCTCGTGGCGGATGGCATGAACGATGTCTTGCTGGAGGCGGTCGGCGAGCAGGATACGATTGGGCAGATGGGTCAGCGCATCGAAATGGGCGAGGTGTTCCAGCCGTTGCCGGCTGGTTTTGAGGCCGATGATGTCTGAGAAGGCACCGACATAATGGGTGATGTGGTCGTGCGCATCCTTGACGGCGCTGATGCTGAGCAGTTCGGTGTAGGGCTCCCCGTTTTTCTTGCGGTTCCATATTTCGCCGCTCCAATGCCCGACGGTGCTCAGGGATAGCCACATCGCCTGGTAAAAGCCCGTGTCATGCTGGCCTGAACTGAGAATGGAGGGGTTTCTGCCCAGCACTTCCTCGCGCGAATAGCCGGATACGTCGCAGAACGCCTGGTTGACCTCGATAATGCGGTTGTTCTGGTCGGTGATGACGATGCCGTCGTGGGAGTTGGAAAACACGCTGGTCGCCAGGCGGTGACGTTCCTCGTCTATGTGTTCCCGTTGTTGCACACGCCAGACCTGCCTGGCCAACAATCCGATCAGCAGGCTGAGCAGCGTGGCCGTGATCGTCAGAATAATCGAGCAGGGTGACATCGTCATAGCTTGCGATCCATGTGAGGCGTCCCGAATGACTTGGCGTTAAATCGGACACGGGCGTCATCTTAACCGACAATAAAGCGCCAAGCAAATAAAGTTGATATGGATCAGCGTTTTGGGGAAAAGGCGCGCAGATCGCGTTTGCGGGCTCCTACGGCGCCAAATTGCGAGGAGAAAATCAGTGCCGGGTGTCGTCGAGCAGTGCGACATCGTCGAACTCGCGCTGATTTTTTTCGTGCCGCTTTTTCAGATAATACATCATGCCGCTCACGAATAGCCCAAATAGTACGATGATTGCGTAGACCGACAAATTCAAATAGATCAGCAACGCATACAGGCCGGTCATGGCGAGGATCGACAGATTTTCGTTGAAATTCTGCACCGCAATCGAATGGCCTGCGCCCATCAGGATGTGGCCGCGATGCTGCAACAGCGCATTCATCGGCACAACAAAAAATCCTGACAGAGCGCCAATGAGGACGAGCAGCGGCACGGCAATCCACAGGTCATGCACGAAATTCATGCCGATAACGATCAGTCCCATGGCGATGCCAAGCGGGATCACTTTCACCGATTTGCGCATCGTTATCATTTTTGCCGCCAGTACCGCGCCGATCGCGATGCCTATCGCCACCACCCCCTGTAACATGCTGGCTTTGGACAAGTCCATATTCAGCGCCGCCTCCGCCCATTTCAGGACGATGAATTGCAGGGTTGCGCCCGCGCCCCAGAACAGGGTGGTGACAGCGAGCGACACCTGGCCCAGCTTGTCGCGCCACAGCAGCTTCAGGCAGTGGTTGAAATCGTGTAACAGATAGAGCGGATTTTTCTTCAGTATCCGGTGGTCCACTCCGGTATCGGGGATGTACAGGTTGAATGCCGCGGCAATCAGGTAAATGCTGCCGATGATGCCGATGCTCATCTCCGGAATCGTGTCGATGCCGGTGTCGATCATCGGGAAATCGAGGCTCAACAGGGCTTGGGCGATGTCCGCTTTGACCAGCAGACCACCTACCACGGTGCCAAAAATAATTGCCATCACGGTCAGCCCTTCGATCCAGCCGTTGGCGACCACCAGCAGGCGGTGCGGCAGCAGTTCGGTGAGGATGCCGTACTTGGCGGGGGAGTAAGCGGCGGCGCCAAGACCGACGACCGCATAGGCGGCCAGCGGGTGTACGCCGGCAAACATCATCAGGCAGCCGATGATTTTGACTCCATTGCTGATGAGCATCACCCGGCCTTTGGGCATCGAGTCGGCAAAAGCGCCGACAAACGCGGCGAGGAAGACGTAGGAAACGGTGAAAAACAGCTTGAGCAGGGGTTCGTATTCCTGCGGCGCATGCATGTCGCGCAGGGCGAAGATGGCGACGATCAGCAGAGCATTATCGGCCAGTGCGGAAAAGAACTGGGCCGACAGAATAATGTAAAAGCCACGCTTCATCTGCTGTTTTTGGGTAGGGTTCCGTTCATTTTACAGGGGCAGAAAGTAAGCCCTCAGCTTTATACCATGAAACCATGTGGGGTGCCATGCAGCCAATCAAAGTTGGGGTTTGGCCTATCTTTGCGTCTCAATTTGTGATTGAATATACGACCATTAAATTTGCTTATGATCCCTTATGGCAGACCGCCGACTTCAGGTTTTTTACACCGTTGCCAAACAATTGAGCTTCACCAAGGCGGCCGAGATACTGTTCATGACCCAGCCTGCGGTCACGTTCCAGGTCAAGCAGCTGGAAGAACATTTCAATACCCGTTTGTTCGAGCGCAGCCACAGCAAGATCGCACTGACGCCGGCAGGGCGTCTGGCGATGGAATACGCCGAGCGCATCCTGAACCTGACCGCAGAAATGGAAACCCGTTTGACGGAAATGACCGGGGAGGTCGGCGGCACGCTGCTGATCGGCGCCAGCACGACTATTGCGGAATACATGCTGCCGCGCATGTTGGGAGACTTCAAGGCGCGTTACCCCCAGGTTCGGGCGCGGCTCACGGTGGCAAACTCGGAAACGATCGAATCCAAGGTCGCTGACCACACCCTCGATATCGGCCTGATCGAGGCGCCTTCCCATCATCCCAGCCTGAAATCGGAAGTGTGCTGCGAAGATGAGCTGGTGATGATCTGCTCGGCGCAGCACGAACTGTCCGGTCTTTCCTCGGCATCGGCCGAGAAGCTTGCCGTCCAGCCCTACATCAGCCGCGAGACCGGCTCCGGCACGCGCGAGGTGGTGGACGATTTCTTCAAGCGCGCCGGCATCTCGCCGGATGACCTGAATATCGCGATGGAACTGGGTAGCCCGGA
>JAUYEK010000038.1 GCA_030691435.1 Sulfuricella sp.
TTCAGGCACCCAGTGTAATCGGAGAAAACATGCAAGGCAAAGTCGTATTGATTACCGGCGGCGCGAAGCGGGTCGGCGCTGCGATCTGCCGCCGGTTGCACGGTGAGGGGGCGAACCTGATGATCCACTACCGTTCCTCGGCGGCGGAAGCGGAGGCGCTGCGCGATGAATTGAACCGCAAGCGTCCGGATTCCGCGGCACTGTCGCAGGCTGATCTGCAAGACGTGGAGCGGTTGCCGGATCTGGTCGCCGCAACCGTGAAACGCTTCGGCCGGCTCGATGTGCTGATCAACAACGCTTCCAGCTTTTATCCGACCGCAGTGGGCGAGATCAATGAAAAGGACTGGCACGACCTGCTCGGCACCAACCTCAAGGCGCCGCTGTTTCTGTCGCAGGCGGCGGCCCAGCCATTGCGCCACAGTCACGGTTGCATCGTCAACATCGCCGACATCCACGCCGAGCGACCGATGAAAAGCTACGTCGTTTACAGCATCGCCAAGGCCGGCCTGGTGGCGCTGACCAAGTCGCTCGCCCACGAGCTCGGGCCGGAGGTGCGGGTCAATGCGGTGGCGCCGGGTCCGATCATGTGGCCGGAGGGGGATCGCACCTTTGACGACCAGGAACGCCGCCGCGTCGTCGCCCATACTCTGCTGAAGCGCGAGGGTTCGCCCGACGACATCGCGCGCGCGGTGCTGTTCCTGGTCAAGGACGCGCCTTACATTACCGGCACGATCTTACCGGTGGATGGCGGGCGGAGTGCAAGTTTGTGAGAACTTATAGCCACAAAAAGGCACAGAAAGCACAAGAATTTTTTGTGTCTTTTGTGTCTTTTCGTGGCTATCAATTTGTGGTTAATGCAGGATGAATGAACCGATCAAACCACCGAGATCGCTGATGAGCGCCGCCGGTCGCGCGATCGGTGATTTCTCCATGATCCGCGAGGGCGACCGGATACTGCTCGGGCTGTCCGGCGGCAAGGACAGCCTGTCCCTGCTGCACGTGCTGATCGCTTTGCAAAAGAAGGCGCCGGTGCGCTTCGAGCTGGCGGCGGCGACGGTGGACCCGCAGTCGCCCGATTTCGATCCCTCGCCGCTGAAAGGCTATATGGCGGAACTGGGTATCCCCTATTTTTACGAAAGCCAGGCTATCGTCGAGCAGGCGGAGAAAGCCATGGTCGGCGATTCCTTCTGCGCCTTCTGCTCGCGCATGCGGCGCGGCATCCTCTACCGTACCGCGCGTGAGAACGGCTACAACGTACTGGCGCTGGCGCAGCACCTGGACGATGCCGCCGAGACTTTCCTGATGTCGGCCTTTTTCGGCGGCAAGCTGCGCACCATGCAGGCGCACTACCTCAACGACAAGGGCGACATCCGGGTGATCCGCCCCTTCACCTACGCGCGCGAGCGCCAGACGGCAGCTTTCGCGAAGAACTCGGAACTGCCGGTGATCCCGGAGAACTGCCCGGCCTGTTTCGGCATGCCCACCGAGCGCATGCACATGAAAACCCTGCTGGCCGATCTGGAGAAGGACAATCCCAAGGTGTTTTCCAGCATCCTCACGGCGCTGAAGCCACTGCTGGGCGCCGGAGTTCCCTCCTAGGGTTTCCTGCCGCCGTTCCCATTGGCGGGGCTGGCGAATTTCACGAAGCGCGCAGCCAGGGTCGGCTGCCCGGCATATTTGTCGAGGCTGGACTGCATCGCCTTGTCGAGCAGTTCGAGTCGGCTGGCGGGGGCGGGATGGGTCTTGAACATCAGCGCCAGACCGCTATCCTGCGGGTTCATCGCATCCAGGGTTTGCAACACCGCGGGCAGGGCATAGGGGTCGTAACCGGCGCGGGCGGCGATGATCACGCCCATGCGGTCGGCTTCGAACTCGTCGTCCTTGTCCAGGCCGCGGGCATAGAGTTCGGTGCCGGCGCTGATGACCTTGTCCAGGGTTTCGCTGTGCTGCTTGTCCTGCGTGGCGATCGACAGCACGTCGGCGACGATGCCGACCCGGGCGTTTTTCTGGATGGCGTTGAGGTGATGGCGCCGCAGCACGTGGGCGATCTCGTGCGCGAGCACCCCCGCCAGTTCGGCCTCGTTGTGCAGCTTGAGCAGCAGTCCCCTGGTGATGAAGATATAGCCGCCCGGCGCGGCGAAGGCGTTGACGTTGGGGCTGTCGAGCACGCCGAAATGCCAGTTCAGGTCGGGGCGTTCGGTTTGCAGCGCGAGCCACCGCCCTAGCTGGTTGACGTATTTCTGCATGCCTTCGTCGGCCACTAGCGGCGCGGCGCCGAGCAGGTTGGAGGCAACGCCCTGGCCGATCCGGATTTCTCCTTTTTCGTCCACCTCCTGCACGTCCTTGACTTTGCCCAGCAGTCCGCCGAGCTTGTTCAGGTTAAGCTCGAAGGCGCCGGCGGGCAGTGCGGCCAACAGCAGCAGCAAGGCTGCGCCCCGGATTTTTTCAGGAAAAGTCATTGGCTGTCTCCCCAGGACGGTTTGTTGTCGGAAGAAGCGGAGGCGCTGCCGGCAGGGGCTGGCAAATAGTCTACCTGCTGACTACCGAGGTTGGCGCTGACTGCGAACTTGCGCGCGTCCTGGGGTGTTGCCGCGAACTTCTTCATTTTTTGCAGTTCTTCCGGATTGGGATTGGCGTTCTTCAGGTCTTCCTCGGACAGGCCGCGCACACCGGTGGCGACGGTAGTGCCGCTGCTGCCGCTGCGCGCCACGCTGAGCAGCGAGCCGATGCCGCTGTCGCCCTTGCGCGCCGTGCCGTCCCCCAACCGCAGGCTGAGCATACGCACCCAGCCCTGGGCGGCGCTTTGCGCCTTGATCTGGGTCCAGCCGCCCTGGCGGCGCAGGATTTCCACCCGTGCCTGATCGGGCAGGGTGGCGAGGGTTTCGGCGTCGGCGTAGGGTTCCTTCTTCAGCTCGGTGGCGCGCACGGTGATGGCCGATTCAGCCACCGCAGCGGTTGCCGGCATCAGGGCCAGCAGGCACAGACAGATCGTCATATGGGATTTCATGAGCTTTTCTTCCTCGGTTCGAACAGGCGCACTTCCTGGGCGCGGCCCTTCACTTTATAAAAGCCGTGGTCGACAAAGTCAAATGCTTCGGCGCACCGCCCCATGGTTTCGGCGGATATCAGGATGCGGCTGACGCCCTTGGTTTCACCTTCGATGCGGCTGGCAAGATTGACCGTATCGCCGATGGCGGTGTAGTCCTGGCGCTGCTCCGAGCCGATAAATCCGACCACCGCCGGGCCGCTGTGGATGCCGATGCCGACATCGAAGCTGGAGCCCAGCTCGCCCATGTGCCGCTTGAACTCTTCCAGGCGCTCGGCCATTTCCAGCGCCGCCTCGACGGCATGTCCGGCATGATTCGCATCCTCGCCGGGGGCGCCCCAGAATGCCATGATGGCGTCGCCGATGAATTTGTCGAGGGTGCCGCCGTGGCGGAAGATCACGGCTACCTGCATGCTGAAATAGCTGTTGAGCAGGGCGACGATTTCCGCCGGACTGCGGGTCTCTGACAGGGTGGTGAAGCCGCGGATGTCGGAAAACAGCACCGTGATTTCGCACGCCTGGCCGCTGATGCTTTCGGTTGTCGTGCCCCGGTCGACCAGATTCTTCACCACGCGGGGGTCGAGGAAACGGTTGAAAATCTGCACGGTTTGTTCGCGCGCACGCCGCTCGCGCAGATATTCGGCCAGGGCGGCGGCGAAATAAAAACTCCAGGCCAGGGCCAGCGGCGTGAAAACCGGCAGCAGAATCTGGCGGTTGAGCGCGGCATATTCAATGCCAAGCAGCGCAGCGGATGCCGGCAGCAGGGCCGCCCCGATAATCAGCGTATTGCGGCGGGCGAGGAAGGCAGCCAGCAAAGCCGCGACCAGAAGCAGTGCCAGCAGGAAGGGAAGGGTTGCGGGCGAGGAGCGCATGTAGCCATTGTTTTTCAGATTGTCGAGCGCCGTGGCGAGGATTTCCACCGCCGGCGCCAGGCTGGAAAGCGGCGTGGCGCGGATGTCGTGCAGACCGGTGGCAGTCGTCCCGATGACGATGATCTTGTCGAGAAATTCCATGGGATCGCGCAGCGCTTTTTTGCGGCTGAAATCCTGGTAGAGATCGGCGTAGGAGATTCGGCGGTGAGACAGGGCCGCGCCGCGCCAGCCGAGCACGATATTCTCCTGCTCGGGAAGCGGGTAGCCGAGATCGCGCGCGACGCGGGCCGGCAGCGATGGAATGTTCCAGCCGTAGGCCGGGATGAAAATGTCGTAGCGGCGCCCGATGCCATCCCTGTCCTCAAAGAAGTTGATCGTGCCGGTGCGCCAGCTTTCGCGCGCCACGGCGAGGGGCAGCAGTAAAGAAATCCGGGCGTCGCGGTTGGCCATGGCGGTTGGCGTGATGCCGAGGGCAGGGCCGTATTCGGCCAGCGGGATGCCGCGGGTGTCTTCGGCGGCATCGCGGCGCACCATCGGGAAATAGGTGTTGGGCGCCTGGCGCACCGCGCTGTTGAACAGCGCGTCGCTCTCAGGCCGGTACACGTCCGGTTCTGCAAACAGGATGTCGAAGACGATGGCTTTAGGCTGCTGCCGGGCGATGCCTGCGATCAGTTCGCCGTGCACCGAGCGCGGCCATGGCCAACTGCCCGCGATGTCGCCCATCCGGGCAAGGCTGTAGTCGTCGATATCCACGATCACGATATCGGGATCGGGCCGCAAATCTTTCGCATGGATGCGGACGAAGAAGTCGGAAACGCGGTTTTCCAGCGGCAACAGCAGGCGCAGGCCGCTCCACTCCGCCGCGGCGACGAGCGCGACGGCCAAGGCGATCAGCAGGAGGGGCGAGGAGAGGGTGCGGCGCATGCCGTTATGCTACGGCATGGGTGACGGAGTGACAACTTGTGTAACCCTTCGAATTTCTGTTTGAACCAGCAATTTTTGCCCGGATATTTCATAAAAACATCGCCAGATTGAGAAGATTACTTGTAGGAGCGGGCTTGCCCGCGATTACCCCGTTATCCAGTCCTTCCAGGGCTGCTCGCGGGCAAGCCCGCTCCTACAAAAGCCGTCAGCGAGATCGCTCTGTTTTTATGAAATATCCGGGTTAGGTTCATGAGAGCCCCTTGCCTTTGATGGAAACCAGGGCCGCCGATCAGACCGGCTTCACCGCAGCCAGGCCTTCTCTCACCAGTTGGGCAAAAGCCTCGGCGGGCAGCGGCCGGCTGAAGTAGTACCCCTGGATTTCATCGCACCCTTGTGCGCGCAGATGCTCCAGCTGTTCCCTCGTCTCCACCCCCTCGGCGATGACCTGCATCTTCAGGCTGTGCCCCAGGCCGATCACCGCGTTGGCGATCGCCTCGTCGTCCGGGTCGGTGCAGATGTCGCGAACGAAGGACTGGTCGATCTTGATTTTGCTGATTGGCATGCGTTTCAGGTAGCTCAGGGAGGAATAGCCAGTGCCGAAGTCGTCGATCGAGATCTGGATGCCGAGCGTGTGCAACTGGTGCAAGGTGGTGATGGTGGTCTGCAAATCCTGGATCATGATGCTCTCGGTGATTTCCAGTTCCAGGTGCTCCGGCGCCAGTCCGGCATCCAGCAGCGCCTGATTGACCACGGCGGCCAGGCCGCTTTGGCGGAACTGGCGCGCCGACAGGTTGACCGCCACGCGCAGGGGCGGCAGGCCTTCGGCCAGCCAGGCGCTGTTCTGGATGCAGGCGCTACGCAGGACCCACTCGCCGACCGGCACGATCAGGCCGGTTTCCTCGAGCAGGGAGATGAATTCTCCCGGCGCAACCAGCCCCCGTTCCGGGTGCTGCCAGCGCAGCAGCGCTTCCATGCCGGTGATCCGACCGGTATGCAGGGAGACCTGGGGCTGGTAGTGCAGCACGAATTCGTCCCGCTCCAGCGCCCTGCGCAACTGGGTTTCCATGGTCAGCCGCTGCGAGGCCGTCGCGTTCATGTCGGTGCTGTAGAAATGGAAACCGTTGCCGCACTGCGCCTTGGCATGGCTCATGGCGGTGTCGGCGTTCTTGATCAGATCGTCCTTGTTGTCGGTATCGAGCGGGTAGAGGGCGATGCCGATGCTGGGGGTGATGAATACCTCCTGCCCTTCCAGATTAAACGGCTCGGCCAGGGCGTCGAGGATTTTCTGGGCCACCAGCGCGGTATTCTGCTGGCTGCCGATGTCGGACAGTACGATGGTGAATTCGTCTCCGCTGAAACGGGCGAGGGTGTCGCTATCGCGGACATGGCCCGCCAGCCGCCCGGCCACGGCCTGCAGCAGCTTGTCGCCGAAGGGGTGGCCAAGGGTGTCGTTGATTGTCTTGAAGCGGTCCAGGTCAAGATACAGCACCGCCACCAGCCAGTTATTGTATTGCGCCGCCGTCAGTGCCTGTTTCAGGCGTTCTTCCAGCTGCAGGCGGTTGGGCAGCCCGGTGAGGGGGTCGTAATAGGCGAGACGGTGGACGTGCGCATCGGCCAGCTTTTTCTCGGTGAGATCGGCGAACACGCCCAGGTAATGGATGGTCTCGCCCCGTTCGTCGCGGATGGCGATAAGGGACAGCCATTCCGGGTAAGCCTCGCCGCTCTTGCGCCGGTTCCAGATTTCGCCCTGCCAGTAGCCGAACTCGATGAGCGAGGCCCACATTGCCTGGAAGAAGGCGACATCGTGCCGGTCCGAGCGCAACAGCCGGGGGGTCTGGCCGATGGCCTCCGCCTCGCTGTAGCCGGTGATGGCGGTGAACGCGCGGTTCACCTGCAGGATGTTGGCCTGTGCGTCGGTAATAAGGATGCCCTCGGTGCTATTGTCGAACACCGTGCCGGCGAGCTGCAGGCTTTCCGCGCTTTTATGCAGTTCTTCCTGGGTGCGCCGCAGCTTGTCGTGTTCCTGTTCCAGTTCGGCTATGTGCCGCGTCTGGAGCGCTTCGCGCTCCAGACCCTGGGCGACCGATCGCAGGTGGGCTTCGTCGAGGCGCCGCTCGACCCGGTGGGTGATCAGATAGAACAAGGCGATTAGCGTTCCGCCCAGGGCCAGGAAAAACAGGCTGAGGGAGCGGATGGTGGCGTGCATTTCATTGTCGAGCTGCGTCATGTCGCGCAGGATTGCCAGATTCCCCACCCTGCGCCCGGCCACATCCTCAATCGGTATGGCGCCGCTGCGATACTGTTTGTTGCCAACCGTCAGTTCCAGAATGGAGTTGGACTGGCTTCCCTCGGACACGAGGCGAATCACCTGCTCCCGCGGCAAGTCCAGGGTCTGGTCGACGACGGCCATGCCGGGAAGACGATCCCAGTCCGCGCCCCGTCCCAGCATGGCCATGCCGCTTTCCCAGTCCTTGCGCTTCAGGAACTGCTTGTCGATCGCCAGCAGGTGATCGGTGCCGAGGATGGCCTGGATGTCGTGCAGCACATCCTCGATTTCCTCGCCCAACTCGACGTAGCCGACCAGCCCGTTGCCGTCATGCAGCGGCGCGACCGCGCGCAGGGTGAAGGTGCCGATTGGACCCAGTTCCGCTCCGATGGCGATTTTTCCGGTTTTTTCGGCGGTCAGCGTGGTATGGCGGTTGATGGTGTCGCCATGGCGCTCGGGCTGGTGTACGCGCAGCACGTTTACCCGCGCGGCATCCTCGAAGTAGAAATGGGTGATGCCGTACTGGTCATGCAAGTTCTTGAACAGCGGGGCTGATCGCTTGAGCAGGGCATCCCGATCCCCGGCGCGCAGCGCCGCCTGCAATTTTTCGTCGCGCAGGATGGTCTCCAGCACCGCCCCCAGCTTTTCGCCGCGCCGGACCAGGGCGCGCTGGTAATAGGTTTTTGCCGCTTGCAGGTCGCCCGCGAAGCGATGGCTGGCATCGGTCTTTTCATGCCGATACAGGCTGAAATGGAATGCGCCAAGAAGAATTGCCAGCACCAGGGCGAGAGGGAGAAGGATGCGCGCCTTCAGGCTGATATTCTCGATCATCGGCTATTGAGAAAATGGGGAACCGGTTGAGGAATAAGGCTTAAGTAAGGATTTTACTTATGGTAATAGTAACAGAACTGGAAAGCCAATGGTGACATCAGGGTTTTTTCGCCCGTTGAGCCCGCCGATCCTCCGCTTTGCCGCCGTAGAGCCAGCTACAGCCCGAGGCGCTGCCAGATGGTGGAAATCAGGCCGGCCTGGTTGAGTGTATAGAAATGCAGTCCCGGCGCGCCGCCCTTCAGCAGCCGCTCGCACAGGCCGGTGACCACGTCCAGGCCGCAGGCGCGGATCGCGGCGCTGTCGTCGCCGTAGCCCTGCAGCTTGAGTCTCAGCCAGCGCGGGATCTCCGCGCCGCAGGCATCGGAAAAGCGCGCCAGCTGGGAAAAATTGGCGATCGGCATGATGCCGGGCACGATCGGGATGTCGATGCCCTCGCGCCGCACTGCTTCCACAAAAGCGAAGTAGGCATCAGC
>JAUYEK010000041.1 GCA_030691435.1 Sulfuricella sp.
GCCGCTCCTACATGCACGAGCATTCATCTGGGTTTAAAGCAAAACCAGCTATAGGTTGCTCTTAAGGCCTGAAGCCGCGCTTCAGCAGATCGACCGCTTCCTGCGGGTTTTTCACGATAATACCGTTGGGACAAAAGAAATCGTCGTAAAGCATGTGATGGTGACGGTTACGGTCCTGGTAGCGGATCGGTTCCCACTTGGCGGAGCGCGCCCTTGACCAGGACCCTTCCTTGCGCCCGAAAGCGTAAAGCTTCCTTTCGCGGCTGGCGCAGCGGATACCCTCGAAGCTCACATTGACCGCACCCGCCGATGATTTGACGATCATCGTGTAGCGCACCACGCCGTCCTCGCCCGTGCTGATGGAAGCGGCATCGACAAAGAACTTGTTGTCCGTGGCGGCGCTAACGAATAGCGGCCGCAGGTTTTCTTCCTTCGGATAAGGCGGGAGTTGGGCCTCGATCTCGGCCCAGGGCTTTTCCTCATCGAATTCGTATTCGAATTTTCCCCACTCGGCGGACACCGTCAGGGGAAGCAGCAAGGAAAACAACGCAAGAATTTTTTTCATGGGTCAAAAACAGTGCCTAGGAAGACCGAATAATACCCTGTAACACTGTCCATTATGCGGCGACACTCTTAAAATCTGCTCCAGTTTATCCCGGATTATCCATTAGAGCCAAAACACCGCTGTAGGAGCGGCGCCCTCGCCGCGATTTGCGTCCGCATTCGCGCCGGGGGTGGCGCTCCTACATGCACGAGCATTACTATGGACAATCTGGGGTTATTCTGATTTATTAAGGTAGCCGGCCAGCTCGTTGAGCGCCAGGCGGTACACATCGCGCGTGAATTCGATCACCGATTCCAGCGGTACCCAGTAATGGTGCCATCGCCAGGCATCGAACTCGGGATGTGACGATGCGCGCAACGACACATCGCTGTCGCGCCCGGTCAGGCGCAGCAGAAACCAGATCTGCTTCTGGCCCTTGTAACTGCCGCGCCACTCCCGCCGCACCCAGTTCTGCGGCACATCGTAGCGCAGCCAGTCCCTGGTGCGACCGATAACCTTCACGTGCTGCGGTTGCAGCCCGACTTCTTCCTCCAGCTCCCGAAACATTGCCTGCTCGGGGGATTCCCCGGCCTTGATGCCACCTTGCGGGAACTGCCAGGAATGCTCCTTGATGCGCTTGCCCCAGAAAACCTCATTTTTTGCATTGCATAGAATGATGCCGACATTGGGGCGATAACCGTCCCGGTCTATCATTTGTGAAACACCTCAAATCCGTTAAGTTAACGTAATTTTTTCACATTTCACCCGGCAATGAAAGCCAAATAACGCGTGTGTCAATTTATGAACCTAAAAACGGCGATTCACCGCAGAGGACGCGGAGGAATTCAAATGCTTAATGAAAATATCGCTTTCACCAAATGGGTGACTCAGCATATCTTGGCAAGGTCTTGTCTTTCCTCAGCGTCCTTCGCGTCCTCTGCGGTGAATTGCGGTTTTTAGGATAAAGGCAGTAATTTTCAGGAGGCGCAATGAAATTCAATCGTGGCATCGCGGTCGTCGTGGCGGGGACAGGCATCAACCTGGCGCTGGGCATACTTTACAGCTGGAGTGTGTTCAAGGAATCCATCAAGAACGCCATCGTTGCCGGCGGGGAGGGCGCCTTTGCCTGGAATATCGCCTCGATCAACGATCCCTATGCGCTGGCCTGTCTGGTGTTCGCATTCACGATGATTCCCGCCGGCCGGGTGCAGGACAAGTTCGGCCCGCGCGTCACCGCCTTCACCGGCGGGGTGCTGGTGAGCATGGGTTTTCTGCTCATCGCCCATTCGGTGGAATACTGGATCTGGGTCATCGGCTTCGGCGGCCTGGTCGGCGCGGGGTTGGCCTTCGGCTATTCCGCCGCCACCCCCGCCGCGCTCAAGTGGTTCCCCCCCAACAAGAGCGGCCTGATCGCGGGCATCGTGGTGGCCGGCTTCGGCCTTGCACCGGCC
>JAUYEK010000044.1 GCA_030691435.1 Sulfuricella sp.
ATCGTGGCGGTGATGATCGATGAACCTTCCAATGGCCAGTATTATGGCGGCGCCGTGGCTGCGCCGGTATTCAGCCAGGTGATGTCGGGCGCGCTGCGCCTGCTCTCCGTGCCGCCCGATGCGCCGACAAGTAATATTCTGCCGCTGGAAAGCGCCCCCGAAGTGAAGGAGGTGGTATGACTTCCGTGAGGGGTGAGGCGTCAGGGGTGAGGAGTGGCGTGGAAGCTTCTGTCCTTGCTCAACTGGGCACAGAGGTGAAGCATCTGGTTGTCGATAGCCGACAAGCCCGGCAGGGAGATACCTTCGTCGCCTGTCCCGGCGAAAGGCAGGACGGGCGCAAGTTTATTGCACAGGCGGTTGCCGCCGGCGCCAGCGCGGTGCTGTGGGAGCGCGAGGGGTTCGAGTGGAATGCCGAATGGAAAGTGCCGAATCTTCCGATCGAGGGTTTGCGCGACAAAATCGGCGAGATTGCCAGCCAGGTTTACGGCGAGCCGTCGCGCCAGTTGCGGACGATCGGCATTACTGGCACCAACGGCAAGACTTCGTGCTGCCACTGGATTGCTCAATGCTTGACCGGGCTGGGCAGAAAAACCGCCCTGGTCGGAACGCTTGGCAATGGTTTTCCCGGTGCCCCACAAGGGGAATCCGACTTTCTACGGCCTGAAGGCCGTGAAAGATCGTATGCGTTGGCACCTTCCGCCAACACCACGCCGGATGCGGTCAGCCTGCATGCGTTGCTGCGCGACTACCTGGCTGACGACGCGAAGTGCGTGGCGATGGAGGTGTCGTCCCATGGTCTGGCGCAGGGCCGGGTCAACGGCGTGCATTTTGACATCGCCATGCTCACCAACTTGTCGCGCGACCATCTGGATTACCACGGCGACATGGCGTCCTACGCCGCAGCCAAGGCCGGCCTGTTTGCGTGGCCCGAGTTGCAATACGCGGTGCTCAACATGGATGACCCGTTTGGCGTCGAACTGGCCGGCAAGCTGGGTTGCAGCGGCGTGCAGGTGGTGGGTTATAGCTTGGAAGCCCCTCCTCCGCAGACGGGAGGCTACCCCTCTCCCCAACCCTCTCCCACAAGGGGAGAGGGGGCAAACGTGAAAGGCGCTTGTTTATATCTGCGCGATCTGGTGACGGATGCAGAAGGCATCCGCTTCAAGGCGGTAACGCCATGGGGGACGGCACAGCTGAGCAGCAAGATGCTCGGCCGCTTCAACGCTTCCAACCTGTTGGCTGCACTGGCGGTACTGCTGGTGAGTGGCATCGCACTGGAAGACGCGGTGCGCGAACTGGGCAAGGTTGAATCGGTTGCGGGCCGCATGCAGCGCCTGGGCGGCGAGGGCAAGCCGCTGGTAGTGGTGGACTACGCTCACACCCCGGATGCGCTGGAAAAAGTGCTCGGCACTCTGCGCGAAATCATGGGTGACAAAAACAGGTTGATTTGCGTGTTCGGTTGCGGCGGCGAGCGCGACCGTGGCAAGCGCCCGCTGATGGGAGCGGCGGCATCGCGCCTGGCGGACAGCGTGATCGTGACCAGCGACAACCCGCGCGGCGAAGATGCCCTCGCCATCATCGACGAAATCATCGCCGGCATGGGCGCCAACTACCGTGTGATCGACGACCGCGCTGCCGCCATAGACGCCGCAGTGCGCGGGGCGCAGCCGGATGACGTGGTGCTGATCGCCGGCAAGGGCCACGAGGATTACCAGGAAATCAAGGGCGTGAAACTGCCTTTTTCCGATGCCGATGTGGCACAACGAGTTTTGCAAGGATATGCAACATGTTAAGCCTGAGCGCAGCGGCCAAGGCCCTGAACGCCGAAACCAGCGGCGCGGACGTGACGTTTACCGGCGTCACCACCGACAGCCGCGCGGTGGCTGCCGGAGATTTGTTCGTGGCGCTGAAGGGTGAGCGTTTCGATGGCCACGATTACGTCAGGCAGGTGATGGAACAGGGTGCCGTCGCAGCGCTGGTAGAGCGGCGCGACCCGGCCTGGGGCGATTTTCCGCTGCTGGTGGTCAAGGATGCGCGCCTTGCTCTGGGTGAACTGGCCGGTCACTGGCGCAGCCGCTTCACCATTCCCGTGGTGGCGCTCACCGGCAGCAGCGGCAAGACCACAGTGAAGGAAATGATCGCCGCGATTCTGCGGGTTCAGGCGGGCGCGGCCGACCAGGTGCTCGCGACCATGGGCAACCTCAATAACGACATCGGTATGCCGCTGACGCTGCTCGGATTGCGCGACACCCATCGCTACGCCGTGATCGAGATGGGCATGAACCATCCGGGCGAAATCGCGTATCTGTCCAGGATCGCCAGGCCCGATGTGGCGCTGATCATCAATGCCCAGGCCGCCCATCTGGCGGGTTTGGGCACGGTGGAGGCGGTGGCTCGCGCCAAGGGCGAGATTTTCGAGGGCCTAGGGGTTAAGGCAACACTGACCAAGTCCAACACTCCCTTCCCCTCGATGGGGGAGGGCTGGGGAGAGGGTGAGAAATCGATGCATTACCCCTCTCCCCAACCCTCTCCCACAAGGGGAGAGGGGGCAAACGTGAAGGGCGCTTGTTTTGGTGTTGCCGTGATCAACGCCGACGACCCTCATGCGGCGCTGTGGCAGGAACTGGCTGCGGGTCATCGCCTCATCCGCTTCGGCCTCGAACAGCCGTCGGAAGTGATGGCCAGCTTCAAATTGCAGCCCTTCGGCAGCGAAATCGAGATGGTCACGCCTACGGGTAAATTTGCCGTTGCATTGCCGGTGCCGGGCGAGCACAACGTGCGCAACGCCCTGGCGGCGGTCGCCGTGGCTCAGGCCCTGGGTGTCGACGACGCAACCGTTGCCGCGGGGCTGGCAAAGGTTTCCAGCGTCAAGGGCCGGCTGCGGAAAAATCCCTGCCTGCATGGCGCCACCCTGATCGACGATACCTACAACGCCAATCCCGGCTCGGTGCGGGCGGCGATCGCCGTGCTCGCCGGCATGCCGGGCAAGAAAGTGCTGGTGCTCGGCGACATGGGCGAACTGGGCGAAAACGCACGCGCGCTGCATGCCGAAATCGGCGCGGTGGCGAAGGTAGCCGGGATCGATCTGCTGTTTACCCTGGGTGATTTGAGTGCCGCTGCTGCACAGGCTTTCGGCGAGGGCGGACGGAATTTCGAATATATCGAAGACCTGCTGCACGAAATCGAAAATCAGTTGGCGCCGGATGTGACGGTACTGGTGAAGGGTTCGCGTTTCATGCAGATGGAGCGGGTGGTTAGAAGCTTTGAGGTGAGGGGTGAGGCGTGATGGGTGAGGCGTGTAAAACCATGGCGATGGTCGCACCGGGGGCGCTACCCCTCACCCCTCACGCCTTACGCCTAACCTCCCGAAGGGAGAATACATGCTGCTCGCATTGACCCAATGGCTGGGGCACGACATTCGCGCCTTCAACGTGTTTAGCTACATCACGCTGCGCGCGGTGCTGGCGATGCTGACCGCGCTGATGATCTCGTTCATCGTCGGTCCGGCCATGATCCGCAAGCTCACCGCCTACAAGATCGGCCAGTCGGTGCGCGACGACGGTCCGCAGACGCACCTGGTCAAGGCGGGGACGCCGACCATGGGCGGCGCGCTGATCCTGGTTGCGATGGCGATTTCCACCCTGCTCTGGGCGGACCTGAAAAACCCTTATGTCTGGGTAGTGCTGTCCACCACGATGGGATTCGGTGCAATCGGCTGGGTCGATGACTGGCGCAAGGTGGTGCATCGTAATCCCAAGGGACTGTCGGCCAAGACCAAGTATTTCTGGCAGTCGCTGATCGGTGCCGGTGTTGCCGTGTATCTTGCCATGACTGCCACGCTGCCGGCCCATACCGAACTGATTGTACCCTTCTTCAAGATGCTGACGATTCCTCTCGGCGGAGCGGGCTTCGTGGTGCTGGCCTATTTCGTCATCGTCGGCAGCAGCAATGCGGTCAACCTCACCGACGGGCTGGACGGCCTGGCGATCATGCCGACGGTGATGGTGGCGGGTGCGCTGGCGCTGTTCGCCTACGTGGCCGGCAATTTCGTGTTTTCGCGTTACCTCGGCGTTCCCTACGTGCCTGGCGCCGGCGAGCTGGCCGTGTTCTGCACCGCCCTGGCCGGAGCCGG
The DNA here is from genome assembly GCA_030691435.1 of Sulfuricella sp. Lineage (GTDB taxonomy): Bacteria > Pseudomonadota > Gammaproteobacteria > Burkholderiales > Sulfuricellaceae > Sulfuricella. The sequence goes on from JAUYEK010000044.1 coordinate 4,130, forward strand.
GTTGGGTTTCCTCTGGTTCAATGCCTACCCCGCCGAAGTGTTCATGGGCGATGTGGGCGCGCTGGCGCTGGGCGCCGCGATCGGCGTGGTGGCGGTGATCGTGCGACAGGAAATCGTCCTGTTCGTGATGGGCGGGGTGTTCGTGGTGGAGACCCTGTCGGTGGTGCTCCAGGTGGCTTCGTTCAAGCTTACCGGCAAGCGCATCTTCCGCATGGCGCCGCTGCATCACCATTATGAGTTGAAGGGTTGGAAAGAAAATCAAGTTGTAGTTCGTTTCTGGATCATCAGCATGATGCTGGTGCTGGTTGGGCTTTCGACACTGAAACTGAGATGAAAGTGAATAACCGCAAAGACGCAGAGACGCAAAGAAATTCAAAGTCTTCACGCCTTTGCGCCTTAGCGTCTTTGCGGTTAAGAAAAAAATGATAAACCTCGAACATAAAAAAGTGCTGGTGGTGGGGCTGGGCGTCACCGGCCTCTCCATGGCGCGCTGGCTGGACGCGAGAGGCGCGGTGGTGGCTGTCGCCGATTCACGCGACCATCCGCCGCACGCCGCACGCCTTCAGGCTGAGCTGCCTGGCGTGCCGCTATTCACCGGCAAGCTCAGGGAAGAGGTGTTTCGCAATGCCGACCTGCTCGCGGTCAGTCCGGGCGTGTCCCTGCGCGAACCGGCCGTTGCCGATGCGCTGGCGCATGGCGCGGAAGTGGTCGGGGATGTCGAGCTGTTTGCTCAAGCACTCAGGACTCAGGACCTGGAGCTCAGGACTCGGGTTCTGGCCATCACCGGCTCCAACGGCAAGAGCACGGTGACCGAGATGGTCGGAGCGATGTGCAGGAAGGCCGGCCTGTATACGGTAGTGGCGGGAAATATCGGCCTGCCGGTGCTGGATGCAATGAGTGATCTTGATCTGCGCGGCGAGACTGCCGACGTGTTCGTGATCGAACTTTCCAGTTTTCAGCTGGAAACCACGCACACCCTGAACCCGGCGGTAGCGACCGTGCTCAATGTGACCGAAGACCATATGGATCGCTACCACGGCATGGAAGATTACGCCGCGGCCAAAGAGCGTATCTTTGCCGGCAATGGTGTCCAGGTGCTGAACCGGGAAGATAGCTACAGCCTGGCGATGGCGCAGTCCGATCGCAGGGTGATGACGTTTGGCCTGGATGCGCCGCAAAAACCCGAGGACTGGGGGTTGCTGGACGGCGAGAACGGGCCTTGGCTGTCGCAGGGCAGTAACCGGCTGCTAGCCGTGGCCGATCTGCCGCTTGCCGGCTTGCACAACGCCGCCAATGCGCTGGCCGCCCTGGCCTTGTGCCGCGCCATCGACCTGCCGCTCCAACCCCTGATCGAGGCGCTGCGCGAATTCAAGGGCCTGCCGCACCGGGTGGAGAAAGTGGCGCAGATTAACGGGGTGACCTTCTATGACGATTCCAAGGGAACCAACGTAGGGGCCACGGTGGCGGCCCTCAATGGCATGCCGTGCAAAGTGGTGCTGATTGCCGGCGGCGATGGCAAGGGCCAGGATTTCAGCCCGCTAGCACCGGCGGTGTCTGCCCATGCCCGTGCCGTAGTGCTGATTGGCCGTGATGGGCAGAAAATCGGCGCGGCCCTGGCCGGCTGCGGCGTGCCCCTGCTGACTGCGGCAAGCATGGAGGAGGCGGTGATCCTGGGGTTCGAGCAGGCCCGGCCGGGTGACGCGGTGCTGCTGTCGCCGGCCTGCGCCAGTTTCGACATGTTCCGCAACTACGAACATCGCGCCCAGGTATTCATCGCCTCGGTCAAAAAACTGGGGGAGGTGAAAGCATGAATTCCTACTCGCCGGTAGCCGCCCAGCACGCCAGACCCGACTACGACCGCACTTTGCTGTGGCTGGCGATCCTGCTGCTCGGTTTTGGGCTGGTGATGGTGTATTCCTCCTCGATCGCCATCGCCGCAGCGGATAAACACACCGGTTTCCAGGAAAGCTATTACCTGATGCGGCAGGCGGTTTACCTCGGCGTCGGTGCCTTGTTCGGCCTGTTTGCCTTCCAGGTGCCGAACAAGGTGTTGCAGGAAACCGCGCCCTATTTGTTCCTTTCCGGCCTGGTGCTGCTGGTGCTGGTGCTGATTCCCGGC
>JAUYEK010000129.1 GCA_030691435.1 Sulfuricella sp.
CCGGATTATCCATTGAATGTTCGTGCCTGTAGGAGCGCCGCCCTCGGCGCGAATGCGGCCGCAAATCGCGGCGAGGGCTCCGCTCCTACAGCGGTGTGTTGGCTCTCATGGATTATCTGGGATAAAGGGTCAGTAGGCGTAGCCCGGATGGAATGAAATGGAATCCGGGGCATCCTGCCGTGGGGGGGGTGGACAATTGTCTCTGCCTATGCGGCTTGGCGGGCGCCCCGGATTACGCCAACCCTCACCCTAACCCTCTCCCGCAAGCGGGAGAGGGAACAATCGCCCTCTCCCCCTTTGGGGGAGAGTTGGAGAGAGGCTGCTTCATCCGGGCTACTTGCTGGCGGGTTATCGCCCGCCCAACATTGATTTATACAGCGCCAGGTAATCCTCGGCGCTTTTTTTCCAGCTGGAATCCCTCTCCATGCCGTTGCGCTGGATTTTCCCCCAGACTTTCTTGTCGCGGTAGGCGGCCAGCGCGCGCTGAATGCAGCCGAAAAAACCTTCCGCCGTCATCGGTTCGAACACGAAGCCGGTGACGCCATCGACCACTGTGTCGGCCAGGCCGCCGGTGGCATGCACCAGGGGCGGCGTGCCGTAGCGCTGGCTGTACATCTGGTTGAGGCCGCACGGTTCGAAGCGCGAGGGCATCAGGAACATGTCCGCGCCGGCTTCGACCAGATGCGACAATCCCTCGTTAAACCCGATCGTCACCCCCACCTTGTCCGGATGTGCGTGGGCGAGGTTGCGGAAGCCGTTTTCCAGCGCGGTTTCGCCGGTTCCGAGCAGGACGATCTGCACGTTCTCTTGCAGCAGTTGCGGCGCGATCTCCAGCAGCAGGTCCCCGCCTTTCTGGTGGGTGATGCGGCTGATCATGCCGAGCAGCGGGATGTCCGGGTCGCGCTTCAAGCCCATTTTTTCCTGCAGGGCGAGCTTGTTGGCGGTCTTGCCGGCCATCTGTCCAGCGTCGTATCCCTGCACCAGATGCGGGTCGGCGGCTGGATTCCAGTCGCCGGTGTCGATGCCGTTGACGATCCCGGTCAGTTTATCGCTGCGGCGAGCGAGCAGTCCCTGCATGCCGAAGCCGAGTGCTTCCTGCTGGATTTCCCGCGCGTAGGTGGGGCTTACCGTGGTGATGTGGTCGGCATAGTAGAGGCCGGCCTTGAGGGTCGAGAAATTGCCATAGTATTCCACCCCTTCGATGCTGAAGCTCGCCGGCGGCAGGCCGACCTCGGCCACGATGTGGGGCGGGAAGATGCCCTGGAAGGCGAGGTTGTGGAGGGTCATCACCGTCGCCGCCTTCTTCCCCGGCATGAAGTGCAGGAAGGCGGGCGCCAGGGCGCTTTGCCAGTCGTTGCAGTGAACGATGTCGGGATGGAAGGAGAGGGGCGAGGCATCGCTGCCGAGAATGGCGCCGATCCGGGAAAGCAGGGCGAAGCGCTGGGCATTGTCCGGCCAGTCGACGCCGGCAGGGTTCTGGTAGGGGCCGCCGTCGCGCTGGTAGAGCAGGGGGCAGTCGATGATCAGGAGCGGCACTCCGCTGCCGGGCAGCGAGGCCGACAGCAGGCGTACTTCGTCGGCTTCGGGCAGGTCGTGGAAAGTGTGGCTCAGGCGTTTGTTCCTGGCGCCGGCCAGCACTTTCGGGTAACCCGGTACCAGCACCCGTGTTTCCACGCCCAATTCGCGTAGGGCGGCGGGCAGTGCGCCGCTGACATCGGCCAATCCGCCGGTCTTGATCAGGGGGTGGATTTCCGGGGTGACGAACAGCACCCGGGGGTTTCTTGTTTTGCTTGTAGCCATTGCGTTTCAATGTCGATTAAAAAATCGGGCCAAGTATAGCAGAAGCGTTCCGTGCGAATATTTCATCCCGGATTATCCATTGGAATGCTCATGCGTGTGGGAGCGGCGCCCTCGCCGCGATTTTCGGCCGTATTCGCGCCGGGGGCGGCGCTCCCACAGTGGTGTTTTGGCTCTAATGGATAATCCGGGTTCATGTCCTATAATGAAACGATGCTGAAAGCCGTGATGACATGACTAATCCCCAACTTTGCCGCTGGTATCTTTTTCCTTCGGTGCAGGCCTTGCAGACTGAAGCAGTCAGCATGATTGCTCGTGCCGCCGAACAGGCGATTACAGACTCCGGCGCCTTCCGTCTGGTGCTGGCCGGCGGCAATACCCCGCGCGCCCTGTATGAGCGGCTGCGAGCTTTAAAAACCGACTGGGCAGCCTGGCATATCTATTTCGGCGACGAACGCTGCCTGCCCGCTGTCGACTCCGGGCGCAACAGCACCATGGCGCGGGATGCCTGGCTGGACCATGTTCCGGTGCCGCAAAAGCAGGTTTATGCAATTCCGTCAGAAATGGGCGCGAAAGCAGCGGCAGCAGCTTATTCCGCTACCTTGCGGCAGGTTGGAGAGTTCGATCTGGTGCTGCTCGGGCTGGGCGAGGATGGCCATACTGCCAGCCTGTTCCCCGGCAACGATTGGGGTCGGGAGGCGGGCTCTCCCGTGGCTCTGCCGGTATTCGATGCGCCCAAGGCCCCGGCAGAGCGGGTAAGCCTGAGCGCCTGGCGCTTGAGCCAGGCAAAGCAGGTGCTGTTCCTGGTGACCGGGGAGAGCAAGCGTGACGCCGTGATGAACTGGCGCGCCGGTGCCAATATCCCCGCCCGCGCCATTACGCCCCTGCATGGAGTGGATGTGCTGGCCGAAAGCGTCCTGCTTAAGGGGTAACTTATTCCAATTTTCGTTAAAAAGATGATTTTGTAGGAGCGGCCTTGGCCGCGATAACC
>JAUYEK010000051.1 GCA_030691435.1 Sulfuricella sp.
TGCCGGTCACCACCGCCCAGCGCAAGCTGTTCGGCAACCAGTTCCCCGGCACGGTGCGTTATATCTCGGTACAAGGAAAGTCCGCCGAAGTGATGGATGAGGCGGAACGGGAGATGGGCCAGTTGCTGCGTCAGCGCCACCGCCTGGCTGAGGGAGCGGAGAATGACTTCATGATCCGCAACCTGACTTCGGTGGCACAGTCCGCAGCGGGATCGGCGCAGGCCATGTCCCTTATGCTGGGCGCAATTGCCTCCGTTTCCTTGCTGGTAGGTGGAATCGGCATCATGAACATCATGCTGGTGTCGGTCACCGAGCGCACCCGGGAAATCGGCATCCGCATGGCGATCGGCGCGCGCCGCCGCGACATCCTGCTGCAATTTCTGCTTGAAGCGCTGATTATCTGCATAGTCGGTGGGTTGGTTGGAGTGCTCCTGGGTGTAGGCGGCGCCTGGCTGGTCAGTTCGATGGCGGAAATGGCCGTGGTGGTCACAGTGTGGTCGATCCTGCTGTCGTTCCTGTTTTCTGCCGCGATCGGTGTGTTTTTCGGTTATTACCCGGCACGGCGCGCGGCAATGCTCAAGCCGGTGGAGGCTTTGCGGTATGAGTGAGAATGCGCGAAAGGTCGCAATTCGTGCATTGACATTCCCATGCATGGAGATATACTTGTATATCATTTAATGGGGGGCTGCCTGTGCTTGCCATTCGACTGCCTGAAGAAATCGAATCCCGTCTTGAAGCGCTTGCCCGTCTCACCGGGCGCACCAAAACCTTCTACGCCCGTGAGGCCATCCTTGAGCACCTTGACGATCTGGAGGATATTTATCTGGCCGAGAAACGTCTTGAAGATATCCGTACCGGTCGGGAAAAAACCATCCCGCTTGAGGAAGTGATGAAGCGCCATGGCTTGGAGGGTTGAGTTTTCTCCTGCAGCAGATCGGGAGCTTGACAAGCTCGACCCGCAACACGCCAAAAGGATGCTTAAGTTCCTGTTTGAACGCGTTGCCGCACTTGACGATCCGCGCAGCATTGGCGAAGCGTTGAAGGGAGCGAGCCTTGGCGCATTCTGGAAATATCGCGTGGGGGACTACCGAATTGTCTGTGCCATCGAGGACGATGCCTTGCGAGTCCTCGTTGTGCGGGTGGGCAATCGGCGGGAGGTGTATCGGTAAGTTTCCGGTTGAGGGTCCAAGGCGCATGAGTAATATGAACCCGGATTGCCCGTTAGCCCAATATGCCCATGTAGGTACGGCTTCAGCCGTACATGTCAGGCTACACCCGCAAGGAGTGTCCCCGCCGCGAGCGGCAGCAAAGCTGCTCGCACGGGCGAGAAAGCCTGACCCGCAACGAGTGCGAAATCCTGCCAATTCATGGCTAATGGACAATCCCGGATGATTTTCAATCCCCTGCGCATCGTTGCCGATATCTGGCGCCATCGCTACCTGCTCGGCCAGCTCATCAAGCGGGATGTGCTGCTGCGCTACCGGGGCGCGATGTTCGGCGTGCTGTGGATTTTTCTCAGCCCGCTGCTGATGCTGGGTATTTTTGCCTTCGTTTTCGGCCATATCTTTCAGGCGCGCTGGCCCCAGCAGCAGGAGGGGCTGCCTTTCTGGCTGATCCTGTACAGCGGCCTGATCGTATTCAACATCTTTGCCGAAGCCGTATCCCGCTCGCCCTCGGCGGTGCGCGGCTACCCCAGCTTCGTGAAAAAAATCATCTTCCCGGTGGAAATCCTGCCCCTGGTTCCCCTCGGCGCAGGGCTGGTGCATGGCGCATTCAATTTTCTCATTCTGCTGGCGGCGCTGGCCTGGACGGGCAATTTGCATGTGCAGATACTATTTTTCCCCTTACTCCTTCTCCCCATCCTGCTGCTCGCCCTGGGGTTTTCCTGGTTTCTGGCCGCGTGGGGAGTGTTCATCAAGGACATGACCCAGATCGTGCCGCTGTTCGTGCAGATGCTGATGTTTTTGTCGCCCGTGTTCTACCCGGTGAGCGCAGTGCCCGAAGTGCTGCGCCCCATCTATTTGCACAATCCGCTCGGCGCGGTGATAGAGGCTGGACGGGCTGCCGCCTTGGGAACGTCGATTCCGTGGGCTCCCTGGATCACTGCACTGGCTGTAGGTTTGGCAATTGCCATTCTCGGTTATGCCTTCTTTCAGCACAGCCGCGAGGAATTTGCCGATGCGCTGTGAGAAGGCGCCCGCATCGCTATATGTCAGGATAAGTTGTCCCGAAACATTAAGGTGGTGGTTGCCCGCGTGCAGGCATGAGCATACAATGCTTGCATATGATAGCAGGCTAGGAGAATAAAATGGCTAACCTGAGCATCCGAAAGCTGGACGACGAAACCATCACGCGCCTGCGTATCCGCGCTGCCCATCACCGAATATCGATGGAAGAGGAGGCTCGGCGCATTCTTCGTCAAGCGGTCACCACCCCCAAAAGGCTGGGTGACCTTTCCGTGCAGTTCTTTGGCGCCGAGTCCGGGGTTGAATTAGAGCTCCCCCAACACGCTCCGCACGAACCTTTGAGTTTCACCTGATGATCGTCGTTGATACCAATGTGATTTCAGAAGTCATGCACCCGCAGCCTTCGCCAGCGGTTCTGAACTGGTTAAACGCCCAGGATGGCAACCAATTATTCATCACCACCGTGACACTGGCAGAAGTCGGCTATGGCCTGCGGATTTTGCCAGACGGCCAACGCCGGTGGCAGTTGCATAGCCGTTTCGAGCAATTTATCGCGCAAGCGTTTGAGGAGCGGGTGCTTGATTTTACGGCATCTGCCGCTTGTGCCTATGCTGAAATTATGGGACATCGCAAGGAAGTTGGCCACCCGATGAGTTTACCGGACGGACAAATAGCAAGCATTGCCTACGCCCACGGATTTGCCGTTGCCACCCGAAACATCAAGGACTTTGAGGATTGCGGCCTTGAGCTGATCAACCCGTTTGAATAATGATGGTGGTCTGACCGTTCGTCGTGATCGGCGTTATATCCAACGGGTTAAAGCCCCGCGAAAGGAGTTGTCCGTACGACTTTTTAGCACCGGAAAGGGGAAAGCGGGTCGCTCAATCGGGCCTGGTAGCCAGTCAACAAAGATACGCAGCAAGGGTCTGTAGGTCAGGCTTCAGCCTGACGTGTCGGCATGAATGCGGATCTACGGTTTTACGTTTCAACATGACTATTGGTATGAATATCTTCAGTTTCTGTGCTTATTTTTTTGGAAAAATCCTCATGAACCAGTGCATCCAGATTGAATGTCTTAAAAATAGGGGGTATCCCCTGAATATATACCAAATGAATTAACAACCTTAAGGCCTGTAGAAATGCGTCCATCCCAAGCTCTACAATCCCATCGAGAAGCCGTGCGCCAGATCGTGCTCCAGCATCATGCCCTGAATGTTCGCGTGTTCGGGTCGGTTCTGAGAGGGGAAGATACGGAAGACAGTGACCTCGATTTGCTGGTTGAACCAACGCCGGAAACCACATTGATGGATATCGGCGCAATCCGCTATGAGCTTCGCAAGCTGCTCGGTATTTCAGTTGACGTGTTGACGCCGAGAGCATTGCCGGACAGTTTTCGTGACCAGATTCTTTCTGAGGCCGTGTCGGTATGAGTAGGGCAGACAAGCTTCGTATTCCGGACTATCTCAGCCATATTCTTGAAGCAATCCAGCGGATTCGCAGCTATGTCGAGGATATGGACGAAGTGAAGTTTCTTGAGGACTCCAAGACACAAGACGCAGTGATTCGCAATTTCGAGATTATCGGTGAGGCATGTCGAAACATCGAGCTTCACCACCCCGGTTTCGCAGTTGATCATCCAGAAGTGCCATGGGGATTCGCATACGAGATGCGTAACGCATTGGCGCACGGCTATTTCAAGGTGGATTTTGAAATTGTCTGGACGACGATTCATAATGATTTGCCCGGATTGGATGAGCAGGTTCGTAGCATCATAGGGAAGTTAAATTGAAGGCGTGTGAAATTGCAGCAAATGAAATATGGTCTGCCCCTGAGGCCTCCCCACCGCCATGCTGGCAAATGGCATTCATTACCTCAGCACTTGTCGAAAAGCTAATCAAACATGCTGGTGAATGAAACGAAAGGCCGGACAGGCGCTACAAGCCAGCCATCAGATCAACAAACAACGCACCCTGACGAAATCGTTATCTCGGTCAAGAATCTCACCAAGAAATACCGCATCTTTGGCCACCCCGGCGACAGGATCAAGCAGATGCTTACCTTTGGCCGGGTGCGCTTTCACCGGGAATTTACCGCCTTGCAGGATGTTTCCTTTGAAA
>JAUYEK010000063.1 GCA_030691435.1 Sulfuricella sp.
CCGCTCATACAACGGAGTTTTCGATGTAATGGATAAACCTAAAAACAGCTATTAACGACAGATAAGCACGGATTAACACAGAAAAAACAATGGGTTGTAGAAGAATATCGGCACAACAGAATGGAGATCAAGATGAGAATGGTAACTCATTGATAATCTGTGTATATCTGTGTTAATCCGTGGCTGAACTGCTTTTTATAGGATTATCTGGGTTTATGCTGTGCTGCGCACTCGTAAAATTTAGTATGAAAACGTCTCAAGATATTCGAAATATTTGATTTATGTCAAGGCCGGGCGAGTCGTTTCCGCGCAATCTTATTCCCACGATATGGAAGTGGGATTGCACTCTGTGACAAACGGCATTAGCCGCGCTCAATTTATCCGCGGGAATTTCAGTGGGTCCAAGCAAGTAATCCGTCCACCCTGGGCCGTGGCCGAGCCGGATTTCGTGGATGCGTGCAGCCGGTGCGGCGACTGCGTTGGCGCTTGCCCCGAGAAAATCCTGGAAGCGGGTCGGGGCGGCTTCCCGCAGGTTAATTTTTCCAAAGGCGAATGCACGTTTTGCGGCGACTGCGCAGGGAAGTGCAAAAGCGGGGTCTTGAACAAGCGGGCTGACGCTGCGCCCTGGCCGTTGAAGGCCGTCATCGCGCCACCCTGTCTGGCCCTGAAGCAGGTGGTGTGCCGTACCTGCGGTGAGTCTTGCCCGGTTGGCGCCATTCGCTTCAGAATTTCTGTTGGTGCAGTTGCCCGGCCGGAAGTCGATCTTGCGGCCTGCACCGGCTGTGGGGCGTGTTATGGGTCGTGCCCGGTTTCAGCCGTATCGATCGGCGAGATTCTCGCGGAAGCGGCTGCTTGAACGATTTTGAGAAACTGATGATTTTTTCGAGGAGGCCTTAAATGAAGTTGACGCGACGTGAGTTTATCAAGACCAGTGCAGTGGCCGCGACGGCTGTTGCGGCCGGGGTGACGGTGCCGGGCGTGAAGGAAGCGCTGGCGGCCGCTGGCGACCCCAGCATCAAGTGGGACAAGGGCGTTTGCCGCTTTTGCGGCACCGGCTGCGGCGTACTGGTCGGCACCAAGGACGGTCGCGTGGTGGCGACACAAGGCGACCCCGATGCCCCGGTCAACAAGGGTCTGAACTGCATCAAGGGCTATTTCCTGTCCAAGATCATGTACGGCAAAGATCGCCTCACCACCCCGCTGCTGCGCATGAAAGACGGCAAGTACGACAAGAACGGCGAGTTCACGACGATCAGTTGGGACAAAGCCTTCGACATCATGGAAGAGAAGTGCAAGGCCACCCTTAAAGCCAAGGGTCCGAAAGGCATCGGCATGTTCGGCTCGGGCCAGTGGACGATCTGGGAAGGCTATGCCGCCGCCAAGCTGTTCAAGGCCGGCTTCCGTTCCAACAACCTCGACCCCAACGCGCGCCATTGCATGGCTTCCGCCGTGGTGGGTTTCATGCGCACCTTCGGTATCGACGAGCCGATGGGCTGTTACGACGATGCCGAGCATGCCGATGTCTTCGCACTGTGGGGTGCGAACATGGCCGAGATGCACCCGATCCTCTGGTCGCGCATCACCAACCGTCGCCTGACGGCGAACCATGTGCGCATCCACGTGCTGTCGACTTTCACCCATCGTTCCTGCGAACTGGCCGATAACGAATTGATCTTCAAGCCGCAATCCGACCTGGCGATCATGAATTACATCTGCAACTACATCATCCAGAACAACGCGGTCAACAAGGAGTTCGTCGCCAAGAACGTCGGCTTCTTCAAGGGCGTCACCGATATCGGCTACGGCCTGCGGCCCAATCATCCGCTCGAGCAGGTGGCCGGCAACAACGGTTATCCGGGGCCGGCAGGGCCGGACGGCAAGCCGACCGTCAAGGGTGATCCGAACAAGCACACGCCGATCAGCTTCGACGACTTCGCCAAATTTGTTTCCGAGTACACGCTCGACAAGGCGCACGAGATTTCCGGCGTACCGAAGGACAAGCTGGAGGCGCTGGCCAAGGTTTACGCCGATCCGAAGACCAAGGTCACCTCCTACTGGACCATGGGTTTCAACCAGCATACGCGCGGCACCTGGGTCAATAACATG
>JAUYEK010000068.1 GCA_030691435.1 Sulfuricella sp.
GTCGTGATGTACTCGATTTCCCAGGTGAGTCAGGCCAAGTACCGGGTGCTTAGCGATTCCCTGGTCAATGCCTTCAAGAATGTGCCGGACGCCGCCACCGCCACGCCGATTTCACCCGCACTGCGGGTCGATGCATCGACCAAGGGGGCGACGAGTACCCCTCAGGCCCTGTCCCTGAAGCAAACGATTCCCGTGCGTAAACCTGATCCCGCCTTTGAAGCCCGCCAGAAACAGCAAGCGGAGAAGATGAAAAGTGTCGCCACGAATATCCTCAAGGCGATGGAACCCCTGGTGAAAGAGGGGCAGGTCAGGGTCAGCCAAAGCGTCCACGGTATCGCGATTGAGATCAATGCCAGTGTGCTGTTCGCTTCAGGACAGGCATCCCTTGAGCCTGGGTCGGTCAAGGCGCTGCGTGCGGTGGGGGGGGTTCTGGCGCAGGTGCCAAATGACGTTCAGGTGGAAGGGTTTACCGATAACACACCGATAAATACCGTCGCTTTCCCGTCCAACTGGGAACTTTCGGCCGCACGTGCAAGCAGTGTGGTACGCCTGCTGGCAGATAGCGGGGCGCCGCCCGGGCGCCTGGTTGCCGTGGGTTATGGGGAATTTCGTCCGGTTGACACCAATGGCACGCCGGAAGGGCGCGCACGGAACCGCCGTGTGACCATCATGATTCTGTCTGAACAGCAGGATAAAATTACAGACATTCCGCTTGCCAGCCAGGTATCCAAGGCTGTGCCGGAGGAAATTCGCACTACCAAGGCGCCCTAAACCGGAACCAAAATAAAGTGATGAGTAATGGGGGGTGAGTGATGATCGAAGGTTTTCATTACCCATTCCTCATCACCCATTACCGCAGGGCTCCTCAACCCCAAATTCTTGTCGGATTTTGACATCATTTGGTCAGTAAGAGACTAAACATCCGGGTTAAACCTTGCCGATCGGTCTCCCCAGGCCTAGAGCCTGGGTCTGGCCGTCCGGCCCATACAGCGCGCTCTGATTGGCGGCTACCTGAAGGATGGCAAGTGCTTGCTGGTTGTTCCTGAGTCGGGTGCCGATCATGCTGCCGTTGATCTGATTGAGTTGCTGGGCGTTTTCCGCGAGCGTCAGCAGTTGCTGCCAGAGTTCGGCAATTTGTGGATTTCCTCCATCGCGCTGCTGCAGCCACTTTGTCATGCCGCCATGTTCCTGGGAGTAGCCGTGCGCGCTGAGGAAGCGGACACGGCTCTCGGCAAGCTGCGACAATAACACCACTTTTTCGGATTTGATCCGGGCCAACTCGAGCAGGGGGTCAACATTACCCTGAACCAGAGCATCCTGCTCGGTTTGTAATACCTGAATGAAGTCCTGGAATGCTCGTAATTCTGCTTCCAGGTTCTTGACTAAGTCGGAGGGAGAGGCGATTGCCGGATTGACTGTCAATATTAGCCCTTCTGGTTCTGCATCAAGTCTTTAACTGTTGCCAGCAGGCTGTCTGCAATGACTTCTGGATTGATTTTGAAGCGCCCTTCGCTAATGGCCAGTTTGATTGCTTCCACGCGTGCGCCATCCACCACCGGCACGTTGTCCATGCTGCTTTCCATGGCTTGAAGCTGCGATGAAAGCGCGGTGATCCGGACGTTGTCCTGCGAGCCTGATTTCCCTTGCGGTGCGGCAGTCGGCACACCCGTCCCCGCCTTCGCGGCTCGTGGCTCGGTTTCTTTCACGCCGCTACTAGTCGGCGATTTTACGGAGGCATCGATCTTCAAAGTTAATTCCTTCGGGTTGCGGATCATTTTTCGATAACGTCATTGACGCCTCGCGATCCATTAGCGGTTATCCGATTTATGGTAAGGATAACGGCATGAACGGATAGAACTTTAGCGGAGAATGCCTATTTTTTCAACCAAGATAATCCATTTTGAGCCAAAACACCGCTGTAGGAGCGGCGCCCTCGCCGCGATTTGCGGCCGCATTCGCGCCGAGGGCGGCGCTCCTACAGGCACGAACATTCCAATGGATAATCCGGGTTCAAGTTAACCTGGGTGAATCAGGCTGATGGCGCAGTCCAGCGTTGTGCCGTTGTTTCATCGCTTTCACGCGCGTCCACCCAATGTGCGCCCGCTTCGGTCTGCTCTTTCTTCCAGAACGGTGCCCGTGTCTTCA
>JAUYEK010000070.1 GCA_030691435.1 Sulfuricella sp.
GGCCGGGGAAGCGATGCCCAGCCTGCACTAAGGAAGGGCTGAACAAGTCCAACGCTCCCTCTCCCTTGATGGGAGAGGGGGTTTAATCAGGGCTTCTTTAGTGCTTCATCCCTTCGTGGTCATGTTTCATTTCCATTTTCATTTTCATTTCGGTCTGGATCTTGCGCACCGGCGCTTCAACTTTCTTGCTGCTTCCGTCCTCGAAGGTCAGCGTGATCGCCACGTTGTCGCCTTCCTTGATATCCTGTTTCAGGCCGATCAGCATCACGTGCAGGCTGCCGGGTTTGAGCACGGCTTCGCCCTTGCTCTTGATCTCGATGTCCTTGACCGGGCGCATTTTCATTACGCCGCCCTCGTTGGTGTGGGTGTGTAATTCCGTCGCCTTGGCAACAGTGCTTTCTGCCTTGACCAGTTTATGATCCTTGCTGTCGGCATTCTTGAGCACCATGAACGCCCCGGTGTTGGTCGTGCCTGGCGGTGTCATACGTACGAAAGGTTCGTTGGCGGAAATGCTCTCTGCGGCGGAACCCGCCAGTACCGGGGCGGCAATCAGGGTGGTCAGAACGCAGGCGGCGATGCGGATGGAACGGAACTTGACAGTCATGCTTCTCTCCTACGGTTGTAAAAAAACTGTTTGGCCTCAAAAAGGCACAAAACTCACAAAAAATGCAGGGTTATGATTTTTTCCTGTGCTTCTTGTGCCTTTTCGTGGCTATTCCCTGCGGTTGTGAAAAACTGTTTGGCCACAAAAAGGCACAAAATTCACAAAAAATGCAGGGTCTTGGTTTTGTTTTGTGCTTTTTTGCGCCTTTTCGGGGCTATTTTTTGTTCAGCGCGGCGCGGATGGCTTCCAGCACCTGCGCCGGCGGGGTGCCGTGATCGAGAGCCTTGAACAGGCTGCCGTCGGGCGCGATGACGTAAGTGTACGAGGAATGGTCGACGACGTAGCCCCCGGCCGAGGCGGTATTCTGCTTGGCATGGCTCGCGCCGTAAAGTTTCGTAACCTTGGCGATTTCCTCCAGGGTGCCGCTCAGGCCCACGATGCTGGGGTGGAAGTAGGCGGTGTAGGCCTTGAGCTTGTCCAGCGTGTCGCGCTCCGGATCCACCGTGACAAACAGCATCTGCACCTTTTCCTGCTCGGCCTTGCCGAGCGAGGCAAGCGCCTGGGAAGTGAAGCCGAGCGAAGTCGGGCAGATATCCGGGCAGGAGGTATAGCCGAAATACAGCAGCACTACTTTGCCCTTCAGATCATGCAGCGCCAGCGGGCCGCTCGGCGAGTGCAGGGTGAAGTCTCCGCCCCGGGGCGCTTCCGCCAAGCCGAGCGGAGAGTGGATGCCGGATTGGGTGCCGGAGGGCTGCCAGAATACGATGGCCCAGACCAGCAGCAGGGTGAAAATGACGATAATCGCGATCAGGGTTTTTTTCATGTGGTCTCAGTTAATTCAGTTAGGTAAACCCCCGGCTTTGCCGGGGGTCACTTAATTTGCGCTTCGTTTCAAATCTGAACGGCGCCGCAATGCGCTTGCCGTCGGGCTCGGCCAGCAGCGTCGCTACGCGCCACCATGAGGCTAACGCAAGCTGTGTGCCTGAAATAGAGGCAATTAAATCAATGCGCTTCATGATGGCGTCTGTGTCAAATGGCGCGTGTCGTGGAATGCCGCACACCTGAAAGCCATGCGCTTCGCCGCATCCTAACTCCCTTCGTCGGGTTTTGCCAAGGGCCAAAAAAATTGCCGCTCGTGGAATTCGAGATTAGAATGCATCCGTGAGTAAGAATATCCAAAATTACTGCCTGCTTCTGGTTCTGACGTTCCTGCAATGTCTGGTGCCGCTTTTGCATGCCCATGCCGGCGGCCTGCACGTTACGTCCCATGTGCATGTTCATGACTATGGACCGGGATTGTCGGCTTCCCATTCGGCGCATGAACAGGAGGAACTCAAGGCCGATTTGTGCGACTCCCCCGTGGTGGGCGCCGTCAGTGAGTTCAGGCGCGACTCCGCGTATGACGGCTTCACCGGGACGCCGCCGGCCACCCCATGGTTGACTGTGCGGTATTCGACTTGCGTTGTCGTTATCGCTTCACCCTCTATACTTTCCTATATTCCCTTCCGGGCCGGGCCGCCGCCATCCCAGGCGCCGCCTGCGCTCGTTTAACCCAGATAATCCATTAGAGCCAAAACGCCGCTGTGGGAGCGGCGCCCTCGCCGCGATTTGCGACCGCATTCGCGCCGAGGGCGGCGCTCCTACAGGCACGAACTTCCAATGGATAATCCGGGTTTAAGCATCCCTTATCTAGCTGGTTCACAATCCTGCTGTCGATCTCTCTGGAGAAACGGCGGGAACTATTCGGATTTTGCAAGGAGACAGATATGCGGAAAGCGCAAGATTTGCGCGCTGTTCTGGGAGCGCTGCTGCTAGGCGGATTTTTTGTCGCAGCGCCGCTTTACGCCGGCGATGAAATCAAGCTGTCCCCGGCCCAGGCCAAGGCCATGGGCGTGGTTACGGCGCCGCTCGCCAGTTCTGCCATGACGGCCGGGAAAGGGTTGCCGGCGAGGGTGGTGATACCGAACCATCAGCTGCACATCGTAGCCGCACCGCTCGCCGGGTTGGTG
>JAUYEK010000071.1 GCA_030691435.1 Sulfuricella sp.
AGCCGGGGAAATAGCGGCGATTTACCAACTGCCTACCCAGTTTCCTTCACGGTTCTCGCTACCACCCAGGCGCTGATTGTCGTGGCGCCGCGAAGCCGCAAGGCGCGGCTGATTTCCTCCAGCGTCGCGCCGGTCGTCATCACGTCATCCAGCACGGCAACGCTCTTCCCTCTGAGATCGAGGTCGCAGGCAAAGGCCCCGCGCACGTTGCGGCGGCGCTCCCGCAATTTCAGCCCGGCCTGGGTCGGCGTGTCGCGCGTGCGCCGGCAGGCTTCGGCGGCGAGCGGGATGTCTAGCCATCGCGAAATCGGCTTGGCGATTTCAAGCGACTGGTTGAGGCCACGCTCCTTGAGCCGCGACGGATGAAGCGGCATCGGCAGCAGCAAATCCGGTTTGGGATGGCCGACGGCGAGCTCAGCCAGTGGTTTCGCCAGGATTTCGATTAGCGCAAGATTGCCCGAATATTTAAAGGCGTGCAGCAGACGATCAATCGGGAAGTTGTAACTGAATGCCGCCAGAGTGCGGTCGAAAGCGGGCGGGTGCTGAAGGCAGGCGCCACAGACCTGGTCGCCCAAGGCGGGAAGGGCGCATACCGGGCAGGCCGGTGTCGAATAATGGGAAAGATCGGCATCGCAACCCGCACACAAAAGCTGATTTAACGTGCTTGCACCGCAAAGCGCGCAATGATGCGGTAAAATTGCATGCACAATTTTTGTGCAACCGTTTAAAATATAGGATGAAAGATTTGACAACTTTTGGCCGATCCTTGATGATTGCGCCCATTTTACTGTGAAAAATCAAACAAAGACGAATCATGAAAACGGTTGAAAAATTGGTTAGTGCGTCACAATGCCGCCGCTCGGCGCAGATGTTCATTTTAGGCAGCATGCTGGCTGTTGCCGTTTTCCCGCTGATCATGGTGTGGATCGCGGCATCGATTTTTGTCTATGCTTCTGCAGCGCATCATCCCGACCACCGCGTCGGGGAGTTCCAACGCTGGGCGGGTTACCGCTTTTACGGGTTGGTTGGCACGCTGGTGGTGACGCTCAATTTCAGCGGCGAGATGAAGGCTTGGGTGGGCGGCGGGGTGAATCTGCTGCTTGCGGTGTGGGCCTTGAGTTTGTTGGTGGTAGTGCCGTTGGGAATCTGGGATTTGATCAGGATCAGCCGCGAAAATTGGCAGGATATGTTGGTGGAGGTGCCGGTTCATGAATGATCTATTCAATCCCGGTCAGGGCGTAGCGGGAAAAGTGATCGGGGAATGCCGGCGCTGGTCCGTCGCAGAGGCCGAGGCGCTGTTTGCGTTGCCCTTCAGCGACCTGATGTTCCAGGCGCAAACCGTCCATCGAGTCCATTTTGACCCGAATGAGGTGCAGGTGAGCACCCTGCTTTCCATCAAGACCGGGGGATGCTCCGAGGATTGCGGCTACTGTTCTCAGTCGAAGCGCCACCATACCGGTCTGGAACAGGAGAATTTACTGGCGCTTGAAACCGTGCTCACCAAGGCCAAGGCAGCCAAGGACAAGGGCGCCACCCGTTTTTGCATGGGCGCGGCGTGGCGAGGGCCGAAGCAGAAAGATCTCAAGCCGGTGCTCGACATGATCGCCGCCGTGCGCGGTCTCGGGCTTGAGACCTGCGTCACCCTGGGTATGTTGAAAGAAGGCCAGGCCGAGCAGTTGCGCGAGGCTGGCCTGGATTACTACAATCACAACCTGGATACCGCGCCGGAGTATTACGGCGAGGTGGTCACCACCCACACCTACCAGGACCGGCTCGACACGCTCGACCAAGTACGACAGGCGGGTATCAAGGTGTGCTCCGGCGGCATCGTCGGCATGGGCGAATCGCGTACCCACCGCGCCGCGCTGTTGACCCAGCTGGCCAACCTCAATCCGCCGCCGGAGTCCGTGCCGATCAACCTGCTGGTGCAGGTAAAAGGCACGCCGCTGCAAAACGTCCAGGCGCTTGACCCCATCGAGTTCGTTTGCACCGTTGCGGTGGCGCGTATCCTTATGCCGCAAAGCCTGGTGCGACTTTCCGCCGGGCGTGAACAGATGGATGAGCCGCTGCAGGCGCTGTGCTTCCTGGCCGGGGCCAACTCCATTTTCTATGGCGAGAAGCTGTTGACCACACCCAATCCTTCCGCAGATCAGGATATGGCCCTGTTCGACAAGCTCGGCATCCGGGTGATGGGGGCTTAGTCGGGATTTGAAGGCCAAAGAACCTACCACAGAGGCACAGAGACACAGAGAACAGCGGATTTTCTCTGTGTCTCTGTGGTTCAGATTGGATTTATGCCTTTTCCCCATCTGGCCGATGAACTGAAAGACCTGGAAGCGGCAGGCCTGCGCCGTCGCCGTCGCGTGCGGGAAAGCCCGCAGGGCGCCCGGATTGTGGTGGACGGACGGGAATGCCTGTCCTTCTGCAGTAACGATTATCTCGGTCTTGCCACTCATCCGGCCCTGATCGAGGCGGCACAGTCGGCCGCAGCGCGCTACGGCGTGGGGGCGGGGGCGTCGCATCTGGTGAGCGGGCACAGCGTGCTTCACCATGAACTGGAGACAGCGCTTGCCGCTTTTACCGGCTTGCCGGCGGCGCTGCTGTTTTCCACCGGTTACATGGCCAATCTCGGGATAGTCACTGCGCTGGCTGGCCGCGACGACGAAATTTTCGCCGACAAGCTTAACCATGCCTCGCTCAACGATGCGGCGTTGCTGTCCCGCGCCAAATTCACGCGCTATCCGCACCTCGACCTGGTGGTGCTGGAGAAGCGGCTCGCCGCATCCAGGGCGAAGCGCAAGCTGGTGGTGACGGACGCCGTGTTCAGCATGGACGGCGACATTGCTCCGGTGCCGGAATTGCTGGCCCTGTGCGAGCGCCACGACGCGCTGCTGGTGCTGGATGACGCGCATGGTTTTGGCGTTTTGGGGACAGGCGGGCGCGGGATACTTGAACATTTCGACTTGCTGCCTCCCCCTAGCCCCTCG